>CAZAOG010000087.1:0-12256 GCA_964486645.1 uncultured Ignavibacteriaceae bacterium
AAATAATTTTGGAATGGTTTTAGCTTCTGTAAACATGAAAATTATTTTTCGGGAAGCTAAATCTTTATTGAACCAGAATAAATTATGAATAGAAACTAACGGTATAAAAATTGCCGATTTCTAAAAAATTCTATCGATATGAAATTAGAAAAAGAAACTCCTGTAATAATATTGTGCGGCGGACTAGGCACTCGCTTAAGAGAAGAAACTGAGTATAAGCCTAAACCAATGATAGAAATAGGCGGGAAACCAATATTATGGCATATAATGAAAATATATTCATTCTATGGGTTTAATAATTTTATTCTTGCTCTTGGCTATAAGGGGACTATTATAAAAGATTATTTTTTGAATTATAAATTTTACAACAGCGACTTTTCTATAAAGCTTGGCACAAACGAGATCTCTTTACATGCAGAAAATGGTGTTGATGAAAGAAATTGGAAAGTAACATTGGTTGATACCGGCGAACAGGCTATGACAGGAGCAAGAATAAAAAGATGTAGTGATTTTATACACACGGAAAATTTTAGCGTGACTTACGGCGACGGTATTTCAAATGTAGAATTATTGGATGAATTTAGATTCCACATAGAGCATGATAGATTGGTGACTATGTTAGGTGTAAATCCGGTTTCTAGATTTGGTGAAATGGTAATTGAAAGTAACCAGGTAGTTAAATTTTGCGAAAAGCCGCAGACTGAAAATGGCTACGTAAACGGTGGGTTCTTTTTTATGAAAAAAGGATTCTTGGATTACTTGGAAGACAGTGATTCTTGTGTCCTCGAAAAAACTCCGCTTGAAAAAGCTACAGCAGATAATCAAGTACAGGTTTACAAACATAAAGGTTTTTGGCAGTGTATGGACACGTACAGAGATTATCTTCAACTGAATAACATGTGGAATAATAATAATAGGCCTTGGACTGTCTGGAAAAATGCAAAAGTATCTTTATAAAACATACAATGCTAAAAAGGTTTTAATAACCGGGGATACCGGTTTTAAGGGTTCATGGCTCGCGATATGGTTAAAACAACTCGGCGCAGAAGTTTACGGATATGCATTACCTCCGAAAAGACAAGAAGATAATTTTGTAAGATGCAAGTTGAACGAGAAAATTCATCATCTCAATGGAGATATTGGAGAGCTAAATAAATTAAAAAATTATTTTAAAGAGGTTCAGCCTGAGTTTGCTTTTCACCTTGCAGCGCAGCCAATTGTATTGGAATCTTATAAAAACCCGAATTACACATTTGAAACTAATGTGATGGGGACGGTAAATTTCTTTGAAGCCTTAAGAAATACTCCAAGTGTTAAAGCAGCGGTTAACATAACAAGTGATAAATGTTACCAAAATAACGAATGGGTTTGGGGTTACAGAGAAAATGATCCGATGGGAGGAAAAGACCCTTACAGCGCTTCTAAAGGATGTTCTGAACTGATTACTAACTGTTACCAAAATTCTTTTTTTGCCCAAAACACACATTGTGCAATTGCTTCTGCAAGAGCAGGAAACGTTATAGGAGGCGGAGATTGGTCTGATTATCGAATTATCCCGGATTTTTTTCGAGCGATGAAAAAGAACGAAAAATTAATAATTAGAAATCCTCATGCAACAAGACCTTGGCAGCATGTTCTTGAACCTTTAAGCGGTTACCTTCTTTTAGCTTCAAAATTATATTCTGAAGGAAATAAATATTCCGGTGGATGGAATTTTGGTCCCTTAGAACAAGCAAACCACAAAGTTTCTGAATTAATTGAAGCGATAATTAAATACTACGGCAAAGGTGATGTTGCTTTCGACGAGTCTTCGGAAAAATTATACGAAGCTAATGCGTTAAAACTTGATATCTCTAAAGCTATGGTAAATCTGAAATGGGAACCGGTTTTATCATTTGAAGAGCTTATAGAATATACGGTAGAAGGTTATAATATGGAATTCGTTGAGTCAGACCTGTATGAAGAAAGACTAAAACAAATAAATAAGTATTGTTTATCTGCAAAAACAAAAAATTTACTTTGAGTGAATAGGTATATGAAATTTATAGATACTTCTTTTGATGGGTTATGGGTTATTGAACCCGAAATGAAAAAAGATGAAAGAGGATATTTTACAAGATTATTCTGTAAAGATGAATTTTCAACTATAAATTTCAATCAAGAATTTGTACAGGAAAATTTGACCTCAACAAAAGTTAAAGGAACTTTTAGGGGATTCCATTACCAGTTACATCCATACGCAGAAAAAAAACTTGTTCGTTGTATTAGGGGAAAAGTAATCGATATTGTAATCGATTTGAGAAAAAATTCGCCAACTTTTTTGAAAAGCTTTTCTTTAGAATTGGATTCGGAAAAATTAAATATGATATTAATTCCTGAAGGATTTTCACATGGCTTTCAAACACTTACCGATGATTGTTTTATGCTTTACTTACATACCAATTTTTATAACCCGAAATATGAGCGCGGAATAAACATAAATGATCCCCGTATTAATTGTTCTCTGCCATTACGTCTAAGTGAAATTTCTGACAGAGATAAAAACCATCCTTTCTTGTCAAATGAATTTGAAGGAATTACTTCATGAAATGCAGATTCTGTTCAAGTGAATTAAAGCGTGAGTTTGTTGACTTGGGAATGAGTCCTCCTTCAAATTCTTATTTGACTAAAGATGATTTACAGAAAGAAGAAATTTACTTCCCTCTAAAGTTATGGCTTTGCGAAAATTGTTTTTTAGTGCAAATAGATGAATACAAAAGCGCAAGAGAAATTTTTAATAATGATTATGCATACTTTTCTTCGTATTCAAAAACTTGGCTGAAACATGCTGAAGATTATGTGGAAATGATAATCTACCGTTTGGCGTTAAATGAAAAATCCAAGGTAATGGAAATAGCTTCAAATGACGGTTATCTGCTGCAATATTTTAACAGAAAAAAAATATCGTGCATTGGAATTGAGCCTACGGAAAGTACCGCTAAAGTTGCAATTAAAATGGGAATAGAAACTCTTGTTGATTATTTCACTTTTGATCTATCGAATAAAATAATTGATGAGAAAGGGAAATATGACTTAATAATAGGGAACAATGTTCTCGCACACGTTCCTAATATCAATGATTTTGTAGCCGGTTTAAAAAATTTATTAACTCGTAACGGTACAATCACTCTTGAATTTCCGCACCTATTAGGATTGATTGAAAAAAATCAGTTCGATACAATTTATCATGAACATTTTTGGTACTTTTCATTGTATGCACTCCAAAATGTATTTAAAAAACATAAACTGAAAATCTACGATGTTGAAGAACTTGAAACACATGGCGGTTCTTTAAGATTATTTGTAAAACATTATGAAGATAAAAGAGAATCTATAACCGAAAATGTTCAAAAAATATTGAGCAAAGAAATAAGTCTTGGAATCAATCAATTCAATTATTATAAAAATTTTAATGAAAGAATAAAAAAGAACAAGATTGATTTTCTCAATTTTGTTATTGCGGAAAAAAGAGCCGGCAAAAGTATTGCAGCTTATGGAGCCGCCGCCAAAGGTAATACTTTCTTTAACTACTGTGGGATAAAAAATGACCTTATTGATTTTGTAGCCGACGCTTCACCGTATAAACAAGGAAAATTTTTACCCGGTAGCCATATACCGATAGTAAATGAAGACCGGATTAAATTAAATAAACCGGATTACATATTAATACTTCCGTGGAATATTAAAGAAGAGATAATAAATCAATTGGATTATATAAAGGGGTGGGGAGGTAAATTTGTTATTTCAATACCTTCGTTGAGAATAATCAAATGAAACATCTATGATTACAAATAAACATATAAGGGAATGATTATAAAAAACCTTCAAGGTTTTTAAAACCTCGAAGATTTAAAACGATTTATGAAAAAACTTAAATTATAAACAGATGAAAGTATTAGTAACAGGAGCAACCGGATTTATTGGCAATTATCTCATTGATGATTTGTTAAAATATGATTTGGATATAATTGCAACAGCTAGAAATATCGATAAAGCAAAAAAAAGTAATTGGTACGGCAAAGTAAAGTTTTTAACGTGTGACCTTAATACTAAAATAGATTTTTTCAATTACTTCGAACGACCTGATGCTGTTATTCATTTAGCGTGGGAAGGATTACCTAATTATAAAGAAAATTTTCACATTGAAAAAAATTTACCGAATAATATATCTTTCCTTGGTAATCTTATTAATTCAGGTTTGAAAAAACTAACGGTAATGGGAACCTGTTTAGAGTATGGTTTTGTAAACGGTTGTCTTAGCGAAGAAATTATTACAAATCCTCAAACCCCGTACGGTATTGCTAAGGATACTTTAAGAAAGTATTTGGAATCTTTGGTGAATAATTATCAATTCGACTTTAAGTGGGTAAGATTTTTTTATCTATATGGAAAAGGACAAGGTAAAAAATCTATATTATCACAACTGATTAAAGCAATTGAAAACAAAGAAAAAATATTTAACATGTCCGGCGGTGAGCAATTAAGAGACTATTTGCCGATAGAAAAAGCTGCTGGATATTTAACAAAAATATTTTTACAGACCAAGGAAACAGGGGTTATCAATTGTTGCAGCGGGAAACCGATCTCAATAAGAAAGCTTGTCGAAGACTACTTGAAGCAAAACGATTCGGAAATTAAGTTAAATCTTGGTGCATTGTCATACCCTGATTATGAGCCGATGGCTTTTTGGGGAGATAACACAAAACTAAAAAAAATATTAGAAGAAAAATAATGAAAGCAAAAATTAAACCAAGGATAGATTTAGAAAATAGAACCAAACTGGAAACAGTAATACCTCTTAGTGTTCCTTTTATAATTAATGTTGATCCGTCAGATATGTGCAATTTTCAGTGTAAATTTTGTCCGACCGGTGATAGAGAACTTATGAAAAACACTCCTGGAAGAAATATCGGGAATATGGACTTTAATCTTTTCAAAAAAATTGTTGATGATATTTGTGAATTTGAAAAACCTATAAAAGTATTACGTCTTTATAAGGATGGCGAACCTACTATAAACCCCAACTTTGCAGAAATGATTAGATATGCCAAAGAAAAAAAATGCTCTGATCGAATAGATACTACTACGAATGGTTCCCGTCTTAGTCCTTCTAAAAATCTGGAAATTATAGATGCAGGGCTTGATAGAATAAATATTTCTATTGAAGGTGTTAATGCAAAGCAATACAAGGATTTTGCGAACTTCAAAATTGATTTTGAATTGTTGGTTGAAAATATCCGCCATTTCTATGAGCATAGAAAACAATGTGAAGTAATCATTAAAATTAATGGAGATACACTGAGCGAAGAGGAAAAAAATAATTTTTATGAATTATTTGGAGACATTGCTGATGGTGTATATATCGAACATATAATGGCTTGCTGGCCCGAATTCGATCTTAATGGGGTTGAAGTTAATCAACAATTTGGTATTTATGGTCAAGAAATAAAAGAAGTACAGGTTTGTCCTTATGTTTTTTACTCTTTTTCAATTAATTCGGATGGTACGGCTAGTACGTGTTTTCTTGACTGGTCTAGAAAACTTTTAATCGGAGATGTGAAAAGTGAAAGCGTAAAAGATATATGGAATGGAAAAAAGCTCTTAAACTACCAAAAAATGTTTTTGAATAAAAAAAGAAAAGCGCATCCTATTTGTGGAAATTGCGGACAGATGTCACATGGATTACCTGATGATATAGATCAGTATGCTGAGATGCTGCTAGAGGGAATTGAAAGAAATGAAAAGTAAAGAATTAGTTGACTGTCCTGTTTGTAATTCAAAAAAAACAGCAAAAATAATTGAACTTGATTGTGGTAATTTTGACAATTCTACTCTTTATCAATCCATTAAAATACACGAATGTGAAAAGTGTGGTCATGTTTTCAATAGTTTATCTTCAGAAGAATTTATGGGGCTTATTAGATATTACAATGAAGAATATGCTCCTACAAATTTGGGTTCAAACGATAAAATCGGTGATAGACCGGGGAGCAATAATCAGTTTACATTTGAGCGATACGGGCATATATTCGACTTAATTGAATCTCATCTTAATCCTAATTCAAAAGTGCTGGATGTTGGCTGCGCCATGGGCGGGTTTTTGGATTATTTGCAAACTAAAGGCATTAAAAATCTAAATGGAATAGATCCGACTCAAAAATATATTGATTATGCAAAACGGAAAAAAAACTATACCATAAAACGCGGGAGTGCAGAAGCAATTCCTTTTGAAAGCGGGTCATTTGACGTTTTAGTGACAGATCAAGTTTTGGAACACGTAGCTGATCCGTTAAAAGTATTTAGTGAAGCAAAAAGGGTCTTGAAAAAAGGTGGGATATTTTGCTTGGGGGTCCCCGATGCTTCAAGGTATGATGAAATTTACTTTTTCGATTTCTATTGGTTTATTCTAAGAGAACACATTCAACATTTTGATATTGAGCATTTAAAATTATTGGCACGGCAAGAAGGGTTTGAACTTGTTAATTTCACTAAAAACACAATTCCCATGATGAGTGAAAAAATGATGCTGCCAAATTTGAATGCATGTTTCCGGTTGACAAAGGAAACGACTGAAATGAATATTATTCCAAATTGTTTTAATCTGAAAAAAGAAATTGAAAAGTATGTAAATAACAGTTGGAAAAAACTGGTTAAAAAGAAAAATATTATTACTAAGCTTTTACTTTCGGGCAAACCGATCTATGTCTGGGGTATTGGGAGGGAGTTCCTATTTCTATATGAATCGTTAGGTTTGAAAATCTGTAATATAGTTGGTTTAATTGACTTGAATGAATATAAACAGACTAATTGTACAGTTGGTAAAATGAAAATTTATGATAAGTCAATATTATGCGATGCAACAACTGAATCCATATTGTTAATCACAGCAATCGCTCATATAGATTCAATCAAAAAAACGTTAGAAGAATTGGGTTATCAAGGTCAATTATTAGAATTATAAGGTATTTAGTATAGTGTTTAAAAAGTTTAAAGTTCTTCATATTACCCCGCATCTTGGCGGAGGTGTTGGTCGGGTACTTTTGAATTATCTTCAAAATGTTCAAAATGATTCTGACTTTTTGCATGAAGTTGCTTGTCTTGACTATGCCAATGAGAATGCTATTGAAGTAACATCAAATATCGGGATTATAATGACAGATCGGATGTCATATAATATAAAAAAATTACATAGTATGATAACCGAGGCAGATATTGTTCTTATTCACTGGTGGAATCACCCGTTATTATACGCATTCTTAGTTAAAGAAATTTTACCACCTGCCCGGATTATTTTTTGGAGTCATATCTCGGGTTTTCATCCTCCGTATGTCTTTAACAAAACTGCGTTGAACTATCCGGATATCTTTGTATTTACTACACCGCTAAGTTTGGAAACTCCGGAGGTTAGAAGCTTATCGGAAGAAAGGCATAAATATTTGCGTGTAATTTGGTCAACAGGCGGAATAAAACATGTTGAATCCATTAAGAGAAAACCTCACGTTGGATTTAAGATTGGATATGTAGGAACTGTTGATTATTGTAAAATGCATCCTGACTTTGTGAAAATTTCCAGCAAGATCAATATTCCTGATGTTCAATTTATAGTTTGCGGTGGTTCAAGTGAAGCACAAATTCAAAAAGAAACATTGCAATATGGAACTGAAAAACGATTTGTTTTTACAGGTCAAGTTAATAACATAACCGATTATTTAAGTGAATTTGATGTGTTCGGGTACCCTCTTGCACCGTATCATTACGGAACTTGTGAACAGTCCTTATGCGAAAGTATGGCAGCGGGTATTCCTCCGGTTGTCTTGGCAAACAAAACAGAAAAGTATATTGTAGAAGATGGCATTACCGGGATAGTTGCAAAAAATGAACGAGAATATATAAACGGTATAAAAAATTTATACAATAATCTTGCATTACGTAAGCTTTTGTCATCAAATGCTAAAAAAGTTGCAAAACAAAGATTTTCGATGGAACTTATGGTAAATAAGTGGACAAACGTTTTTAACGAAATTTTAACTTTTCCAAAAATTACAAGGAAGTGGAAAGGCAAATATAATGGAAAATCGGAATCTCCGGCTAATCTTTTTTTGGAATCTCTTGGGAACTATGATAAGCCCTTTTTAGCTTTTTGCTATGCTTACAAAGTAAATGATAAAATAAAAACTAGAAATGAAATAGTAAAAATGGGTAAATCACCGATTTGGCAAGCGCGAACAAGGGGAACTGTGCACCATTATAATCATTTCTTCCCCGGTGATTTTTATCTTGAAGAGTGGAGTAAGTTAATGACACATAGTGAAAAAAGGAGTAAATATGTCAACTAACCCAATAGAACAATTTCATAAAGAATCTTTAGAAAGGATAAATTCTTATCAAAGTAATGAAACACTTATGCAGGCATCTCAAAAATTTCATCAAGAGATCAATAAAGTAAAATATGCGTACAACTTTTTCTGGATGGGTGTCCCGATCATTCAAATTCCTCAAGATCTACAAGCTTTGCAGGAAATTATTTGGCAAGTTAAACCGGATCTTATTATTGAGACAGGTATAGCCTGGGGGGGATCTTTAATCTTTAGCGCATCAATGCTTGCCGTTTTAGAATATTGTGATTTAATTCAAAATGGTCAGGTGTTGGGTGTTGATATTGATATTCGCTCCCATAATAAAGAGGCAATTCTTGCTCATCCATTGAGTAAAAAAATTACAATGTTTGAAGGATCGAGTATTGATGATAAAATTATTAACAAAGTAAAAGCATTTGCAAAAAATAAAAGAAGAATTATGCTTTGTTTGGACAGTAATCATACGCACGATCATGTTTTAGCAGAACTAAACGCTTATGCAGCATTAGTAACTAAGGATAGTTATTGTATGGTAGGAGATACGGGAATAGAAGATTTGCCGGATGGTACAATAACGGATCGGCAATGGGGCAAGGGTAATAATCCCAAAACTGCAGTTTGGGAATTTTTAAAAGGGAATAAAAATTTTATAATTGACAAAACCCTCGAATCTAAATTATTATTTTCAGGTTCTCCGGATGGATATTTGAAGCGGGTAAAGGTATAGCAAACAATAAAGATTGAACATTTAAACGATTGAACAATTATGAGGCTGCTTTAAAAACTATAATGTAATTATTTTTACATTAATGAGTCCGGGGGTTTCTGCGGAATTGTAATTTTGTTTTGGTTAAAAATAGAGACATATTTTCCCAAATAATAACTTTCCGGTGGGTATCCATAAATATTTCAACTTACGTGTACAATTAAAAAATGAACAAACATTTGATCAATACCGGATAGTCGCAATACAAAACTATATTATATAAAAAAAACTTCTTAGGCTATATTTAGCCACAATCATAATAATCTACTTTAATTATTAAAATTTCTTGATATTATTATTCAAATTGCTCCTCTCAGCTTCTGGCATAATTCTTTGTTAATTGTATAAGTCAGAAAGAATTGAACAAAGATGTTTCGTTTGAGAAATATTGACCACAATGTTCATTCTCTCATGCATTTAAAAACGAAGGAACTTTTTAATGAAGTGTGATAAAAAGCCATTGGTAAGTATAGGATTAGCTGTATATAATGAGGAAAAGTTTATTGAAAAGACAATAGATTCACTATTAAAACAAGATTTTGAGGACTTTGAGATTATTATTTCCGATAACGTTTCTACAGATCGAACGTTTGAAATATGTCTTAAATATATGAATAAGGATAAGCGCATTAGGCTTCATCGCAACAAAAGGAACCTTGGAACCGCTACTCTAAAATCTATACTTAAATTAGCTGACGGTAAATACTTTATGCTGGCAGGCGGACACGATTTATGGGAACCTTCTTTTATCAGTAAGTGCATTGATAAACTTGACAGCGATCCGAATATTGTTTTATGCCACACTAAATGTGCGGAAATTGATAGAGAAGGTAACTTTATCAGAATTATGCCTGACAGTTTGGATACGCGCAACCTTTCACTTGAAGAAAAACTTCCAAAAGTTTGGTCGTTGAAAACAGGAGTACCCATCTATGGGTTAATGCGTTTAGATGCTTTTAATAGCACTAATCCTTTTCGCGGGGTGCTTGGTACTGATATAATCGTGCTGAGCGAATTAAGTGCTTTAGGATCGATAGCATACATAGATGAACTTCTTTTTTATCAACGGAATCATCGCCAACCTGAAAGTTCAGAACAATCAATTAGAAGAACATTGAAATCTATGAATCCCGATCAGCATAAAATCAAATATGAAACCGCTTGGTTAGATTTGTTAGCCGGGCATATGGAAGTATTGAGTAGGCAAGATATAAGTAAAGAAAAAGAGAATTTTTTACTCAATAAATTGATGGAGTGCTTCAAATTAAATTACGGGGAACTGCCAAAAACAGAAGTAAAAAAACTTTCAGATTATTATATTGAATATTTTGAAAACAATAGAAATGGGCAGTCTAATTTAAGATTTATAAGAGAAGCACAAGTTGCTTTGGGATATATAAATTTGGGTCTTCTGCTATATCCAAAACTTAATAGTCTGATAAAAGCTTATAAAATTTGCAACTCAATTATCACCGCCACATTTGTTAAACGTCTTAAAATTGCAGGCGAAGATGAATCTCAAAAGGATTTAACTCAAATAGATCAGGCATCGGCATTTGCAACTGAAATTGAAAAAGTTATATCGGAATATAAACCGACGAAAATTATTGAAACGGGTACTTATCTGGGAACAGGAACAACTTCATTGATTGCTAAAGCATTAAAGAAATACGGGGTAAATGATGCTAAGTTCTTTACCATTGAAGTTAATCCGGAACATTTTGTTACTGCACAGAAAAATATCAAAGATCAAAATATAGAAGAATACGTAACCGGTTTATATGGACTTTCCGTTCCTCGCGGTTTGCTGCCCGATATCAATCAAATTGAAGAATATTGTGTTTCAAATATTGAGTTTGATGACATATATGTTGACCACCAGGAAAACGAAAGAGCCAGATTGTATTATAACGAAACAAATTTTAATGATGGTGAAGATGACTTATTGGGCAAATGTTTGTCTTTTTTTTACAATTCTCCCGACTTTGTCCTTCTTGATAGTGGCGGACATATGGGAAATATCGAATTTAATTACTTGATAAATAAACTGAAAAAATCTTGCATTGTTGCACTCGATGATATTTATCATATTAAACACAGAAAAAGTTTTGAACAAATTAAAACCGACTCCAGATTTAAATTATTGGCACACTCGGAAGAAAAATTTGGATTTTGTATCGCACACTTTAATCCTGTAAACGCTCTTGAAATTGATAAAGATATAGCAAAAATTCTTTGGGTCAGAATCGATTCAATTGGTGATAATATATTAGCTTCATCAATGTTAGAAAATCTTAAAAGTTATTTTAAGAATGCAGAGATAGATGTTTTATGCCAGAATCATATTGCCGAATTGTACACTAACTGCCCGTTTGTAAACCAAGTGCTAAGCATCGACAAAAAAGAAGCATGCAAAAATGAGGACTATAGAAATAGCGTAATTAGTAAGTTAAAACAAAAACAGTATGGTTTAGCATTAAATTCCATTTTTTCAAGCGAACCGATTGCTGATTTTTTTACTCTGTATTCGGGTGCAGAACAAAAAATTAAGATAAAGGGGAATATTGAAAATAGTTCTTCTGAGTGGCTAAACAAAACCAAAGAATTATATACCCACGAAGTTGAAATTAATCGTGATGTAATATGCGAAATAGATAGACATAATGAATTTCTTAAGTCGCTAAATATTTTTAGTAAACAGATTACACCTACTATTTGGTTATCCGAAAAAGAAGAACTCTTTGCTAAACGGATTTTTGAAGATAACAATCTTGATCCCGCCAAAACAATTGTACTCTTTGCCGGTACTCAGTTTAAAAACAGAGAGTATTCAAATTATGGAAAAGCATTAAATGTTTTTTGCAAGAAGAATGATTATTCAATTATTAGCATAGGAACACAAAATGATTTTGAATTAAACCGGCAAAATCTGGATAATATTGAAGTCAGAACCGTTAATTTGAGTGGAAAAACCGGTATCCTGGAAGCTGCTGCTATCATTAAAAATTGCAAGCTTGCTATTGGCGCTGAAACCGGAAATGCTCACATAGCCTGCGCCGTCAATACACCGAACGTAATTGTTATAGGCGGGGGA
>CAZAOG010000088.1:0-2447 GCA_964486645.1 uncultured Ignavibacteriaceae bacterium
AAAAGGACAGAGACGAAAGATGCCAGAGTGCAAAGGAACTTGCTAAGAATTTAAGGAAGATAAAGAGAGTTTCAACCGGAAAGAAAACTTCCAGAATTTATAAAGTAAACTCTTCGGCTTACGGCGCTAATAGTACGGAATCAAATAGATATACATCCTCAGGCTCAATTTCTATTGAGGCATTTAACAAAAGATTTGAACTTGGAAATATCTTTAGTTTAAGGAATTTCTCCTTGTTAATAGTACTTCTTTTATTAGTTTATATTTTTGTTCAGGCTCCTTGGAATAAAACCGAAGAATCAAAAACAGTGATAAAATTTTCTTCGGTTTTAGGCAACGATAATTTCATTAATATGACTTATCCTGCTGTTAATATTTCACACGATGGAACAATGATAGTTTATTCGGCTAATTCAAAGTTGTATTTAAGAAAAATGAACTCATTAAATTCAGTAGAAATACCCGGCACAAACAATGCAAAAAATCCTGTATTCTCACCTGACGGAAAGAGTATTGTTTTTTTTCAATTAGGCAAGCTTAAAAAATTATCACTTAACGGAGGTACATCAAGTATTTTAGTCAACACCGATGATGTCTCCAGAGGAGTTTCCTGGGGCTCGAGTAATATAATTGCCTATGCTCCTTCAACAGTTTCAGGTGTTTTTTTAATACCGGATAAAGGTGGTCAGCCAAAACAAATAACTTTTCTTGATTCTACAAAAAATGAAAGGACACACAGATGGCCTATTTTTTTACCAGACGGCAAGCATGTACTTTTTACTGTTGGAACTTTAAATAGTCCTGATTATTATGAAGATGCCAACATTGATATCGTAAATATTGAAACAGGAAAAAGGACAAACCTTATAAGCGGTGCAAGTTCGGCAAAACATATAAATACAGGACATATTATTTATTCTAAATTAGGTACGCTCTTTGCAGTGGCATTTAATGTAGATAATTTGAAAATTGAAGGACAGCCCGTACCTGTTGTTGAAAGTGTAAACGGAGATTTAACTTCAGGAGCTATGCACTATTCCATATCTGATAACGGAACACTTACTTATATTCCCGGTAATGTTGAGGGCGGAAACCGTTCTTTGATAATGATTAATCAGAAAGAAGAAAAAATTTTAGATATTACACCTAATAATTATATCGAACCCAAAATGTCACCGAACGGTAAAAATATCGCTTTAGTTGCCAGACAAGGGACCGAATTCGATATTTGGATTTATAATCTTGAAAGAAAGACATTAAGAAAATTTACTTTCGGAGGTCAAAACCGTACACCTATTTGGACACCCGATGGGAAAGAAATATTATATATGCGTACAATTGGACCAAGTGGAACCGGAATATTCATTAAAAAAGCCGATGGTAGTCGGAAAGAAAAAGAAATTTATAGAGATGAAAGCAGGATTTATATAGACGGTATCAGCAAAGACGGCAGAACACTTTTAATACAGAAGTTAGGAGGCAAAGGCTCTCAAACCGATTTATTTTACTTAAATATAAACGGTGACAAAAAACTAAAAAATTATTTGGTAACAAACGACGACGAATATACTTCTGCAATTTCACCCGACGGTAAATGGGTTACCTATGTTTCCAGCGAATCCGGAAGATACCAGGCTTATATACAATCATTTCCCTCTAAAACCGGGAAGTGGCAAATATCAACTAACGGTGCATCTACCGTTGCCTGGGCACCTGACGGCAAGACTATCTACTATAGGTCTAATTCTTTTATTTATGCCGTGCCTGTAACAATTTCAAATACTTTAATAGTCGGTAAACCAAAAGAATTTTTAAAAGGACTTACTTTCTCACCCGTTGACAGCGGACACTTATTTGATATAACATCAGACAGTAAATATATACTTACAACTAAACCAATCAATGGTGGGAATGATCAAAAAATAATTTTTGTTGTTAACTGGTTCCAAGAATTAAATAAAGTAACACAGGTAAATTTATAAAAGTGTCATCCATGTCAATTTGATTCGGTATTACAAAACAATTAAGGGAAAAGATAATTCTATAAATGAAATTATTGCTTGAAAATATTGTAGATATCAGTGACAAACTTCCGCAATTAAAAAAGTGCGATGTTTCCATAGGTGACTGGGTTTTTATAAAAACAAAAAATTCAACTTACAGAATTAAAGCCGATAATAACGGCAATTACATTGTTTCCGGCGGTTGGTTTGAAAAGAATGGATTTAATAATTACAGAACAACTATAAACGGATGCACTTGGGGCGGCAGTGCTATTAAAACCGATGTTGTAGCGGCTTGCGGTTTATCCATAGAGTTTGGTAATAGATTAAAGACAAGCAGAATTAGAAAAATTATTCTGCTCCCGGGATGTTGTCAGAATTAAAAATAAAAGGACTTTGTTATGATTGGTAAAACTATTTCTCATTACAAAATAATAGAAAAGC
>CAZAOG010000088.1:2547-12247 GCA_964486645.1 uncultured Ignavibacteriaceae bacterium
ACTATTTCTCATTACAAAATAATAGAAAAGCTTGGCGAAGGCGGAATGGGCGTAGTTTATAAAGCCGAAGACACCAAACTTTCAAGAATAGTTGCTTTAAAGTTTCTTCCGCAGCACGCAATTGTAAACGAAGATGAAAAAAATCGTTTTACAAGAGAAGCACAAGCCGCCGCTGCGTTAAACCACACAAATATTGCCACGGTTTATGAGATTGATGAAACGGACGGACAGACTTTCATCTCTATGGAATTCGTAGAGGGCAAAAACTTAAAAGAGTTAATTGACGAAAAACCCCTCAAACTTATAGAAGCAATAGATTATGCAATTCAGATTGCAGAAGGTCTTTATGCCGCGCATGAAAAAGGGGTTGTACACCGTGATATGAAAAGTGCTAATGTAATGATAACAGAAAATGGCGAAGTAAAAATAATGGACTTCGGCTTGGCAAAATTGAAAGGCGCATCTCAACTGACCCAAATGGGAACAACACTCGGAACAATCGCTTATATGTCCCCCGAACAGGCAGGCGGCGAAAAGGTTGATAACCGCACCGATATTTGGGCATTGGGCGTAATTATTCACGAGATGATAACAGGACAAATGCCTTTTGCAGGCGAATTTGACCAAGCAATAGTTTATTCAATTTTAAACCTTCCACCCGAACCGCTTTCAAGTTTAAGATCAAATGTACCGCTGGAATTAGAAAGTGTATTGAATAAATTACTCGAGAAGGAAAGGAATATTCGCTACCAGCACGCTAATGAAATTGCGGTTGACCTGAAAAGAATTAAACCTATGCTCAGCGGATTCTCAAGAATTATTTCTTCATCTTCACTTAAAATCCGGGCGGTTAAAGAAGAGAAAAAAACAAAATCACAAAAACTTAATTTCAGCTACATTCTTTCGGCACTTGTTATAATTTTCTTATCTTTATTTTCTTGGCAATATTTCAATAAACCCGAGGAAATGGAATTAACTCCCGTACATTTTTCATTTAATATTCCTGCGGAATCTAACCCCATATTAAATTGGGATAAAATTATGGATGTTTCCCCTGACGGAAAATCTATAGCATATGTTGACAATTCGAGTAATACTAAAGGAATTTTTATTAGAAACATAAACAATACTGAACCCTATTTCATCAGAGGTACGGAAAACGGTGCTGATCCATTCTTCTCAAAAGATAATTTGTGGCTAACATTCACAGTTTATAATTATGCCCATAAGGTACAGCTTATAGGAGGGATACCGAAAAAAACAGAATATAAGTATAGTCAATCAGCAAGTTGGGCAAGTAACGGTAAAATAGTGTCGGCTTTTAATTGGGGCTCCGGTTTATTTATACAAAAAGGTTGGAACAGCAAACCTGAAATTTTAACAACCCTTGACATAATAAAAAATGAAGGCACACATTTGCATCCATATGTATTACCCGAAGATAAGGCTGCAGTATTTACCATTTGGTCAAGAGAAGCAACGTATGACGATTCAAAAATTGACCTTGTTAATTTGGAAACAAAGGAAAGGAAAACACTTAATTTTAACGGACATGAAATTAGAGGTACAAGTCCGGGCTTTATTAGAACTGAATGGGGCGATTATTTAATTCTGAGCAGAAAAGGAAATCTTTATGCTTCTTTGTTTGACTTAAGCGGACTTAAAATTTTAGGACCTATGATAAAAATATTGGAAGGACTTGCCGTAAATGCCTCAAGCGGGAGAGCTGCATATTCAATTACCGATGCAAACAATGGTACATTAGTTTATATACCCGGTAAATTGGAGTCCGCTAATAAAATCCTTGTATGGAAAACATTAGACGGGAAAGAAAAAAACATATTAAAGAAGCCCTCCCCTTTTGCTCATCCCACAATATCTAACAACGGTAAACTTTTTTTAACATTACTGGGAACTACATATAAAATTGGTCAAGTTAATTTTAAAAAAGGTACTATTGAACCTTTTTTTATGCAGGGCGATAATGACAGAGCTATGATTACGCCGGATGGTTCAAGTATAATTTTTGTATCTAATTTTGAAACGGGCAAATACAATATTTATTTAAGAAGAATAGACGGGGTTGGCGGCTCAAAAAAAATTGTTGTACTGGAAAACGGAAGTATCCCTTGGATTTCAAATTTATCACCCGATAAATCTAAAATTCTGTTTAGTTCAAGTATCCAGGCAGTTTTTGGCAATGATATTTTGATAGCCGATATTAATTCCGGAGACCCGCCCAAACCTTTATTCAGAACAAAATTTAATGAAATAGAGCCGAAATATTCACCGAATGGTAAATTATTTTTATACCGCTCGGATGAAATAGAAGGAAAATTTAATGTTTTTGTTAGAGAACTCCCTATAAACACAAACAAAGTGCAGGTATCAATTAATGACGGAATATATCCGATATGGTCAAAAGACGGAACAAAGATTTATTACAGAGAAGGTGCCTCAATTTTTGAAGCGGGAATACAATATAAACCGAAATTAAAAGTTTTATACAGGAAAGAAATATTAAAAACCGATAAATTCACAATTGAAGATGATGAATCTGATTTTACGGTAGCAGCGGACGGTAGAATTATTCTGATTAAAAATGCAGTAGACATGTCAAAACCGACCGAAGTAAAAGTAATTGTAAATTGGTTTAACGAGTTAAAGGATAAATTAAAGAATTAAAATAAATAGTTATTAAAACTTTATATCTGATTCCAAGCCCATATTCCGTATGTAATTTCTGCCGGCAGTTTATAACCGCATTGTTTTAAAGTTAAAAGTATATTGCCTCTGTGGTGTGCTTCGTGAGAAATTATATACCCTAAAAAAACGACCGTTCCCTTTTTAAATCCTTTAATTTTTCCGTCGGCATCACTTTCCTCTTTAATCCATCTTTCAACTGCCGATGCGGAATCCGTCAGTCTTTTATTCAGCAATTCTTTCGTGATTTTTGATTTTAATTCAATCTTTTTCTGCGTTTCGTAAATCTCTTTTGCATAATTTTCAAGCCGGTAAAGTCTTACGTTATGTATATGAGCGAACTGCTTTGCCGGTGTACCGCCTCCTCTTTTGGATAAAGTACATTGTATCCCTTCTTCACTTATTGCATCAAGCAGCATAAGATTTACTCTGTTGTTAATGTGCCAGGTTTCTATTATTTGTTTTATCATAATTTCCCTTGTTCGTTTGTACATTCATAATTTAAAATATATAATTAACTTACGTTTTGCAAAAGCCGTATTTAATTTGATTTGTTATCGCGAAACAATAAAGGATACTTTCTTATGGGCGGTAGCGAAGGCACGGCATAAAAAAGTTCTTATTTTTATTATAATTAGGTAATTATTATAATAATAACTATATTAAAGTCTCCGATATTAATTCGGATGGTAATTATTAATTTATTTAGAGGTTCTCAAGTGAGTACTAAGTTATTTGTGGGTTCACTTCCCTGGTCAGTAGATGACCAAAAATTGCAAGACGCTTTTGAAGAATACGGCAACGTAGTTTCTGCAAAAGTAATAACAGATCGTGAAACAAGAAGATCAAGAGGTTTTGGTTTCATAGAAATGGAAGATTCTTCCGAGGCACAGACTGCTATGAATGCGTTAAACGAATCGGAATTAGAAGGAAGAACTATTATTGTTAATGAAGCTAAACCGCGTAATTAAACAATAGGTTATTTTGTTCTATGTAAGGCGTCTTTTTAGACGCCTTTCTTATTTTAAATAATTATACTTTTTCTAATTTATTTGCCGGCAGGTAAGTTAAAAGTAAATTTACTTCCCTCACCCAATGTACTTTCAACGTGTATTTCACCGCCTTGTTTTTCCACCATTTCTTTGCAAAGCAGCAATCCCAGTCCCGTGCCTTCTTCATCGGCAGTTCCCCTTGTACTTAAACTTTTATCGATGGAGAATAACTTTAAAAGTCTGTCTTCATCGATGCCTACGCCTGTATCTTCAACCGATATTTTCACAAAGTTTTCATCAGCACTTGCAGTTAAACTTATAGTACCACCTTTATTTGTAAATTTAATTCCGTTTGAAATTAAGTTTCTGATAATTGTGCACAGCATATTTTTATCTGCATTCACTGTAATTTGTTTATCAACCGAACAAATTAATTTTATTTCTTTATTTAATGCCGTTTGTTCCAATAATGAAATGGTAGGCGATAGATTTTCAAGAAGATTGAAAGTTTCTAAATTTACTTCCATTTTACCCGTTTGAAGCCTTGACCAAGTAAGTAAATCCTCCAGCAGAGAAAATGCATTTTTACTAATCTCATCAATGCTTTTTATGAAAAACAATTTTTCTTCTTCGGGAAGACTGGAATATTCTGTTGTAAGTATTTGCGAATAACCAAGCAAACCTTGAAAAGGACTTTTTAAGTCGTGCGCAATTATGGATATAAATTTATCTTTGGTTAGATTAGCTTCTTTTAATTTTTGAGCATATTCTTTTAACTGGACGGAATTCTGTTTCCTTTCTATTACCTGAGCAATTTGTTCCGATACAAATATTAATAATTGTTTTTCATCCTCGCCGTACGCATTCTCGTCATCATAATCTTGTAGGACAATTACTCCAATTGTCTTACCGCTAATTTTCAAAGGAACACCCAGCCAAATTTTTGTTGGTTCACCAATTATTTCAACCTCACCCGAAGCTCTTAATTCCAAATCTTTTTTTTCATTTACCAGGCATGCTTTACCTGTTCTTAATACATATTCGGTTAATCCCTTACCGAGTTTTTTTGCAGGTTGCTGAGGGTCATATTCGTCCACGAAATACGGGAATGATAACAATTCGGTTTCATCGTCATACAGTGCTATGTAAATATTTTTAACGGGTAAAAGTGTAGAGATGATTTCGTGAATTTTTTTATAGAGTGCGTACATATCGATTGCCGTATAAGCACTTTCGGATATCCTGTAAATTGCATTTTGAATCCGTTCAGTCTTTTTTTGTTCCGTAATATCTCTAACAACGGCTTGGATTAAATTTTTATTCTCGATAAAGACTCTATTTAAAGTCACCTCCGCATCAAATAGAACATTGTCCTTGGTTTTATGTTTCCAGTAAAATCTTTGGGGAATTCCATTGTAAGCCGCTTCAATTTTTTCGGACGCAGATAAGAAAGAATTTTGTCCGTCAGGCTGAACTTCCGGTGAAAAATCCACGGGAGATTTACCTATAATTTCTTCCTTGCTGCATCTAAACAACTTGCATACACTTTGATTACAATCGATAAACACATCCGACATAAGGAACATTCCGTCTGCGGAATCTTCGAATAAAGAACGGTAGGTTTGCTCACTGTCTTTCAGTTTTTTCTCGGCAATTTTCCTATCGGTTATGTCCCTCCAAACCGTGTGAAGAATTTTTTCATTCTCATCTATTGTAATGGCGGTAAGAAGTACTTCCACCGGGAATATTTCACCGTCTGCTTTTTTATGCTCCCATTCAAATCGGTGACTGCCTTTTTCAAAAGCAAGTTTCATCATTTCATCCGCTTTTTCAAAAGATGGTCTTCCGTCAGGTTGAAATTCCGGTGACAGCACGGAAGGGTGAGTGTTCAATAATTCTTTTTTGTTTTTGTAACGCAGCATTTTTACAGTCGCCCGGTTACAATCTACAAATCTTCCGTTTTTAATAATTAACATCGCGTCATCGGATTTTTCGAACAAATCTTTGTATTTTTTTTCCGATATTTTTAATAGGTGCGCCTTCTGTTTGAGTTCCGTAATATCATTTGCAAAACCTCTTACAAAAGGTTCGGCTCCTTTTTCTTCGCACAAAGTGTTGTCATATTTCCAAACTCTTTTATCGCCGTTAGCAGTTTGGATTAGTAATAACCCTTTAGATTTACCTGTGGATTTTATTTCTTGCATATAATCGTCAAACTGAGCCTGTACTTCGGGCGCAAGAAATCGGCGGAAGTTTTTACCAATTATTTCTTCTTTGGGATACCCGAGAAGATTTTCGGCTGCGGTATTTACAGATAGAATTTCGCCCTCTAAATCGTGCGTGCATATAAAACAATTTATGTTATCCAATAAGTCTTTATATTTTTTCTCTTCTTCAACACGAATGGTTTCATCGCGTAATTTATCTTCGGAAATTTTAATTCTTATCATCGCTTTAATTTGCGCAATAAGTTCTGCCGCGCCGATCGGCTTTGACAGAAAAGCATCCGCACCCAATTCAAGGGCTTTTATTTTGCTCTCTGCTTTCGTTATTATTCCGGAAATAATTATTAAAGGGATGTGTTTGGTTTTTATATCGGATTTAATTTTTTGACAAGTTTGAAAGCCGTCCATCTCCGGCATCATTAGATCCAATAAAATTACATCGGGTTGTTCTTTTACAGCGGATATTATTCCTTCTTTACCTGTCTTATTTAAAATAACTTTTGAATCAGGTAAATGTTTTTTAACTATTTCATCTATTAAGTAAAGATTCTCTTCGTTGTCGTCTATAACAAGAATTTTATACAATTCAGCCTCACTATAGGAATGTTTTTTATCAATTATAATAAGTTGATAAAAATATTTAATTAAGCCTTCTTTGTTCGTTTAAGTTCTTTACAAATTTAACCAAAAAGAAAGCAAAAAACCCCAATAACCCTAACACGATATCCTGCTCATAAATAGAGAATATTTCGTCCGAGTCTAAAATAATAATAAAAAGTTTTAAAAGTATATCCGTTATAAAAAATACAAAAAAACCGTAAATTCCGTACATAAACGGATTAAAGACATATTTAAATATATAGTGTGAGATATTTGTTCTTACTAAATACATAACCGTTTCTTTCAATAAATTCTTCGTTTTTGGATAATAATAGCAATAATTATTCCAATCGGGAAAGTTAATTTACGATGTATTTGCCGATATTTTTGAAAAATACGGATGTAATTATTACCGATTTATATGTAAAAATTACCTGTAAAAAAGTAAAATTCTATCTTTGAAACGATTAAATTCGAAGCCGTTTTTTCGAATATCCCCTTCATAAAAGTTAGTGACCCATCCGATATTATTATTCCATAGTCGGTTTATATTAGTTTTTGTTTTAATGCTCCCCTGCTATAGAGAAATACAAACTGTTTCCCCGCCGGTAATTCCATTGTGGATAATTCCGATTAACTTCCTTAAATTGCCGCTTAAGTTACAGAGGCATAATGAAGCACAAAACTAAAAAAGACGGCAATATTGTGGAAATATTTTCTATTCCCGAAGAACTGAGAGAAGTTAAGCTTCCCTTATTTCTGACCAAAATCCAAGCCGGTTTTCCTTCTCCGGCCGAGGACTATATTGATCAGAAATTAGACCTCAACGAGTATGCTATCAAGCATCCTTCAGCTACATTTTTTGTAAGAGTTAACGGTGAGAGTATGATAAACGCCGGCATATTCCACAACGATTTGCTTATTGTTGACAGATCGCTTCAGCCGCAGAACAATTCAATTATAATCGCGAATCTTGACGGGGAATTGACCGTTAAAAGGTTCAGCAAAAAAAGAAATAAATATTACCTGGTTGCGGAGAACAAAGACTTCCCGCCTATCGAAGTAAACGGCGAGAGAAACTTTGAAGTATGGGGAGTGGCAACGTTTGTACTACATTCATTAAGGAATATATGAACAGACCGATTTTTGCACTGATAGATTGCAACAACTTTTACGTCTCTTGCGAGAGAGTGTTCAACCCTAAATTGAACAAAGTGCCGGTTGTGGTCCTTTCTAATAATGACGGCTGTGTTATATCCCGTTCAAACGAAGCAAAGGCAATCGGAATAAAAATGGGCGAACCGATATTCAAAATCCCTCACATGGTAAAGAAGTATAACATACAAGTTCTATCCAGCAACTACACGCTTTACGGCGATATGTCGCAGAGGGTAATGGACACATTAAAAAACTTCACCGACGAAATTGAAGTTTACAGCATTGACGAAGCGTTTATAAGAATCGGCAATAGTACATTTGATTCGCTTACCGATTACGGAAAGAAAATCCGCGACACAGTAAAACAATGGACGGGTATTCCCGTAAGCGTAGGGATATCACCGAGCAAGACATTGTGCAAAGCTGCCAATCACCTTGCAAAAAGGATAAGGGAATATGGCTGTGTGCTTGATTTAACCGACCGTAAAGATGCCGACAAACTTCTAAGTAAAATTGACGTGTGCGATATTTGGGGAGTGGGAAGACAGTATACAAAATTTCTAAAGTCCTATAATATCAACACAGCCAAAGACTTAAAATACGCCGATGAAAAATTCATACAAAAATATATGACGAAGGTGGGCAGACAAACCGTATTAGAGTTAAAAGGAATTGCCTGCAAAGAACTTGAGCAGGAAGCATCCGATAAAAAAGGTATCTGCTGTGCAAAAAGCTTCGGACACAAATTGGAAGAACTTTACTTAATTAAAGAAGCTTTGGCAAATTACGTAAGCATTGCCGCAGCAAAACTGCGCCGGCAAAACTTAGCTGCCGGAGAAGTTGTCGTGTTTATTGAGACAAACAGATTTACAAACGACAGGCAGTATTTTAATTCCGCTTCTGCGGGACTTGAAATACCGTCCTCTTACACGCCCAAACTTATCAACACCGCTCACAAACTGCTCGATGATATTTTCCGCGAAGGATACAAATATAAAAAGGTCGGCGTGTTGTTCAATCATTTGGTAAAGCAAAACACAATACAATTTGATCTGTTCAAGCCTCAGCCCACAACCGAAATGTTCGCAATAATGAAAACCGCTGACAGAATTAATTCGCTTTGGGGACGGAACACGGTTAAATCCGCCGCTTGCGGCGTAAATGTGAAAACCTGGTGGATGAACCAGAAAAAACTTTCCAAACGCTACACAACCGTGTGGAGCGAACTTCCCTTGGTAAGTTAAATTATGTGCGGAAGATTTGAAAATAAGCAGACCCCTTTTGAAATAATAAATGTACTTGAAGCCGAAGGTTACGAGATAGAAAACAGAACGGAAAGAAGAGAATATCCCACCGAAGACATACGTCCCGCAAATAAAATAATGACGATTGTAAAAGATGAAAATAAATTGGCTCTGACTACAACAAAATGGGGAATAAAATTTTCGGATAAATCGCCGCTTATATTTAACTCACGCATAGAAACAATAAAAGCCAAAAAATTTTGGTCGGAACTGTTTGGCAGAAACAGAGCGGTTGTACCGATGACAGCCTTCTACGAATGGCCCAAGATAAACGATAAAAAAGTACAGCATAAAATATATTTGAAAGACATTCCGCTGTTTTACGTTGCGGCTATTTCATTTGTAAAAGACGGGGAAGTCTGCACTTCGCTTATCACCGTTCCGCCGAATGAATTTATGGAAGGAATTCATAACAGAATGCCGGTTATACTTGACTTTGAAAATGTCATCTCTTTTTTTAATAACACTGCGGAAGAAAATTTTAACATATGCACCCCTTATCCCGATGACAAAGAAATGACAATTGAAGAAGCGGATTTAACTAAGTATAATGAAAAGAGAAAATGAAAGGATTTGGATTTAAGATTAGAAAGTTGACACATTATCTTGCAAACAATAAGTGAATGATATCCTGTTGCAAATTAAGAGAAATATTATTTAGCCTAGCGATTCGGGAGCAAAATAATTTAATTTCTTAAACCGTTGAAACGGTTAACGA
>CAZAOG010000089.1:0-12241 GCA_964486645.1 uncultured Ignavibacteriaceae bacterium
TATACCGATGTAAAAATAGATAATGTTTTTTGGAATAAGATTTATGCAGAACCAATAAATAAGACACGAAAAGAAATTATTAAATACAAAGCACTAACAAAATTTGAAAATCCCAAATATCCCATACTCATTACTTACGGAGATAACGATATTTACGGCGAAAGCAAAAATGAAGTCGTAAACCGTTTTCCGACTTCAAAATTAGTAACCATTAATAATTGCGGACATATTCCTTGGAAACACAATCCCGGAAAATTTAGAGATATTTTGAAAGGATATTATTTCTTGTGGTAACAGCTATCAGACGAAACAAGCTTTCCACAAAAAAAACTCACTAACAACATCTCAATAAAAACTTGAATAGTTTTTACTTTAAGATAAATTTAACTATTCATCTCTTTTAGATATCTATAAGTTTCATATTGTGATCTGAGTTTTTTGTTTTTATTATCCGTCTTATACCGGTTGTCCTGAAATTCATTAATTACCCTTGCTTTAACATTATCATTAAACTGTATCTCAAATAATTTTTTCAGCATTTTTTTTAATGATTTGTTATAAATAGGAAAAGCCACTTCAATTCTTCTGTTTAAATTTCTTTTCATCAAATCCGCAGAAGCCAGGTAAATTTTTTCATCTCCTCCGTTGTGAAAAATATAAATCCTGCTGTGCTCAAGGTATCTGTCAACAATACTGTAGACTTTTATATTTTCGCTTAAATTGTCCACCCCGGGTTTTAAGCAGCAAATTCCTCTAACTATCATATCTATTTTAACTCCGGCTTTCGAAGCTTTGTAAAGTCTGCGTATCATCTTTTTATCTTCAATATTGTTTGCTTTTATTTTAATCGATGCAGGCACGCCGTTTTTTGCGTTTTTAATCTCATTGTTTATTAATTCTTCAAAGCCTATTCTTAAACCATAAGGTGCTGTTAATAAATACTTGGTAGTTTGAAATAATTCCCTCTTTGCCAAAAACCAAAATATTTTTCTTACATCTTTTATCAGCCTTTCATCGGATGTAAAAAAACCGAAGTCGGAATATACTTTGGAAGTTTTTTCATTAAAATTCCCCGTTGATAAATAGGTGTAGTATTTTATCTTTTCATTTTCAATTCTTTTTATAAGGCAAAGTTTGGAATGCACTTTTAATCCCGGGAAACTATAAAGTACGGTTACACCCGCTTCCTCCATTTCTTTTGCCCAATACAAATTCAGTTCTTCGTCAAAACGTGCTTTCAGTTCAACAAACGCAACAACTTTTTTTCCGTTTTTTACGGCTTGTATTAATGATTTAACGACCGAAGAGTCGGCGGCAACTCTGTATAACGTAATTTTTATTTCCTTTACGTCTTTATCTCCTGCTGCTTCTTTTATAAAGTTTAATACATAATTGTAGGATTGATACGGGTAGTTCAGAAGTATATCTTTTTTGCTTATTGAATAAAATATTGATTTTCTGTTATCAATATATTTGCTGGGTAAAGCCGGCTGATGACAATATATCATAGCTCTCTTAGTCGGATTTTGCAAAGAATGGAAATCATTAAAGTTGTGATACCTTGCACCTTTTACCAAATCATTTTTTTCAAGTCTGAAATATTTAATTAAAAATTTTAATGTTTCATCGGGCATACCTTCATCATATAAAAATCTTGACGGTGCTCCGGTAGTTCTGTTGCTTAGACCGGATTTTATTTTCTCCAGCAAATTTCCTGTAAATTCATCGTCTATATATAACTCGGCGTCTCTGGTTAGTTTGATGGAATATGAATCGAATACATCGTGATTAGGAAACAGTTTAGGCAGACAATATCTTATAATATCATCAAGAAATATAAATTTGTGTTTTCCGTGAGAGCGAGGGAGGAAAATGAATCTTGACAAATGATTGGAAGGTATTTCAACCAGTCCGAATCTGAATCGATGTTTTCTACCGTCAGTATTCTTTTTTCTAATTTTTACAACAAGATAAAGTGCATCGTTATTAAGGAATAAATTAATTTTTTTATTTACTAAAAAAGTAGGAGCACAATAATCTTTCAGTACTTTGTCCCAATAATCATTTAAAAATGATTTTTCCTGTTTGTTTAATTTCCTTTCATCTTGTATGAATATGCCGCTTCTATTTAGCAGCGGAATAATTTCATCCCTGTAAATTTTACCGAATTCAATTTGCTGTTTTGCAACAATATATCTTATTTGATTCAGCAGTACCTCCGGGTTGAAGGACAACTTTTTTCGTTCACTTCTTTTTAAGTTGATAAGGGTTCTTAATGCAGCAACTCTGACTCTATAGTACTCGTCTAAATTAGAAGAATAGATAGCTAAAAATTTTATCCGTTCGAATAACGGAACGCTATTGTCTTTAGCTTCCTGTAACACACGGTGATTAAAAGAAAGCCAGCTGATTTCTCGGTTAAAATAACTGCTGATACTCATTTGAAAAATTATAGTTTATATTTTTTGGGATATTCAATAAAGGCAAAGCTGCAGCCTTTATCAAATTCATTCCAATTATTAGTGTCTTTTTTCAAGCAGACTATTCCGGAAGTGGGAAGATTGTCTAATCTATTGTCGGAAATTAAATTAACCAAATCCGTCAACCCGGGGTTATGTCCCACAATCATCAAGGATTCTATTTTATCATCTGTCTTTTTTACAACTTCCAGAATGTCCAATGCTCCGGCTTCATAAATATTCTTATTTTTTATAATATTTTTAACCGGATAATTCAATTTTTCGGCTATTATTTTGGCGGTAGTAATAGCACGTAAAGCAGGGCTTGAAATAATTAATTGGGGAAAAATGTTTTTCCTGAATAAAACATCGCCCATAAACGGTGCATCTCTTTTCCCTCTGTTATTAAGCGGTCTGTCAAAATCTTCCAACGAAGGGGTGCTCCAGCTTGATTTTGCATGTCTTACAAGAAATATTGTTTTCAAAGAATAGTTACCTTATAAAGATGTGTTTGAAATATGATTAAACAAAATGAAACATTTCCAGGAGAAATGATAATACTGCAACAATAAGTCCGTACATAAAAATGTTATATGCGATTTTAAGATATTTATATTTTCTTATCAGTACCGCGCCGACTGCATACACGTCCCTTATCATGCTTAAATAAAGGTACTCTCTGTCGTTCATTACTACGTTCATAGCTTTTTCATACTCGTCTAAAGACATTTTATAAAAATTACCGAAAAATAGGAGGTTGCCTTTTTTCTGTTTTATGTCTTCCGGGGTAACCTTTCCGGACGAAACTTTGGGACGGGTAGCAATAGTTGCAAAAATTATGGTTACCAAACACACAATAAGTAAAATGATGGAGGGAATAATTAAAACCTGTTCCGTACCTATTCTTTTAACTACAACGGATAATATGATAGAGATGATTACCGCATTTATACTAATTAATATGTTTGCTTTTCTGTCAGCAATAGAACTTAAATTTAGATGGTTTTTTGAAGTTATCCTGAATAAAGTTTCAATTCCGCGGTCGGTTTTATTTTTCTTTTTCGGTTTTTCTTTCGCGTCTTTATTTATATGAATTTTTTCTTCTTCATCCATCACATCATTCCTTTGCAATTAAATTATTCAATTGATTTTTTAACTTTTCAATATTTTTAATTCTTTGATAGTCGTAATTATTTTTAGCATAGTCCGTATAAAATTTATGTTCGGATAAAAATTTAATATTCTTTTTTATCCATTCATCGTCGGAAAAATTTATATTTTGATTTTTTTTAAGTTCTTGTCTCAACAAGTCCGCCTTTTTGCTAAAATCTTTTTTTCCGATATGCAGTATATCGGAATCCGACAATATTTCTTCTAAAAGTGAAACGGGTTTATGACATAACTCGGTTGCTTTAATACATTTTTTTACTTCTTCAATATCTTCATTAGAATAATTATTAGCAATTAAAAATTTTTCGGCAATATCAATACTTACCTTTTCGTGTCCGTCGCAGGCTTTTGTGTAGCCGAAGTCGTGAAACCATGCTGCAAGTAAAACGATTTCCAATTCTTTATCGGACAAATGCGAACCCACTCCTATTTCTTCCGCATTTTTCACTACATCAATTGTATGGTTAACGCAATGATAATCATAATTTTCGCTTAAATTGTTAGTTAAATAGTCGGTAACGTATTGTTTTGCTTTGTCTAAAATACTATTCAATTTATTCTCGTGTTTATTGTTTTATTAAAATATGTAATAACAAAACAAAAGAAAAACAATTAAAGGTGCTGTGACAAAAAGCACTTTGCAGGAAAAGGCCATTGCAGGAGTTGATTAAGTCCAAAAAGTGAGGGTGACTTTTTAGCGCTTATTCAGATACCAAATCCCGCAATGGCTTTGGAGAGATTATTATTTATAAGAATTCAAAACACTCATGTAATTAGCTCTTTCAAACTGAGACGGGTCGGCAACATTTTTATAACAAATACTTCCCCGCATTTGATCCAGGGATTCGTATTCGTGTTCTTCTCCCCAATACTTCAGTTTTGTAAGAACCGTTTTAATATGGTCTATTCCAAGTTTCAACAAGGAGGATAACATTTGAGTAACCTGTGCGCCCGACATTATTAATTTTAAAACATCTTCTTCGGAAAAAACACCGCCTGTTGCAGCTAAATCGGCTTTTATATTATCGTGAAGTATAGCAATCCATCTTAGCCTTAATCTTATTCTATCAGGCGAACTGAGAACAACGTTAGGTACGACTTCTAATTTTTCCAAATCGATATCGGGCTGATAAAATCTGTTGAACAATACAAGTCCTTTGGCTCCGGCTTCCACTATTTGATTTGCCATCCAGCTCATCGAACTAAAATAAGGTGACAGCTTTACCGCAACGGGAATATCAACGCTCTTTGTAACTTCTCTTACTATATCCAAATACATCTTTTCAACGTCGCTTCCGCTCTGATTTATATCGGCGGCAATTTTATAAATATTTAACTCTAAAGCATCGGCACCGGCTTGCTCTATCTTCTTAGCATATTCAATCCATCCGCCTAACGATTTTCCGTTTAAGCTTGCAATTATCGGAATATCCGCGGCATCTTTTGCTTTTCTTATATGTTCCAAATATTCTTCGGGACCGGTTGAATAATCTTCCATCTCCGGAAAATAATTTAATGCTTCGGCGTGACTGTCGGCGTGCAAAGAAGTATGATGGTGCAATTCCAATGTTTCGTGTTCTATTTGTTCTTCAAATAATGAATGCAGAACTACGGCTGCCGCTTCGGCATCTTCCATTTTTTTAATGTTATCTACCTCTCTGGATAACGGTCCGGCAGAAGGAATAATCGGGTTTTTTAAATTAAGACCCAAATATTTTGTTTCTAATTTCATGTTGTAACCTTATTAATTATGTTTTCGTCTTCTTTTGATTTTTCTTTATTCTCTACTTTCAGCGGTTCAAAAGAACTTAACTGTTGGTACATATTCCATTTTTCTTCAACATCTTTTTGAGCTTCCTTCATCAATTTTTTTGCTCTTTCCGGATGAGATTTTGTAAGCATTTTATATCTTGTTTCCATATATGCATATTCTTCAAACGGAATTTTTAATCCTTTTGACTCCAGTTTGAATGGATTCTTACCTGCTTTTTCCATTTCAGGATTATACCTGTATAATTGCCAATAACCCGAATCCACTGCGGCTTTTTGGTTGTGCATTGCAAGTCCCATATTTATTCCGTGTGCGATACAGTGACTGTATGCAATAATTAATGACGGACCATCGTATGCTTCCGCTTCAAGAAACGCTCTTACGGTTTGTGTGTCGTTTGCCCCGAGGGCTACCTTAGCTACATAAACATTGCCGTAAGATATTGCCATCATTCCCAAATCTTTTTTGGCAACATTTTTACCGGCTGAAGCAAATTTTGCTACCGCGGCTCTCGGTGTAGCCTTTGACATCTGACCGCCGGTATTGGAATAAACTTCGGTATCGAGTACAAGAATATTTACATTTTTACCGGAAGCCAAAACGTGGTCTAATCCGCCGTAGCCGATATCGTAAGCCCAGCCGTCTCCGCCCATAATCCAAACGGATTTTTTAACCAAATAATTTGAAAGAGATAAAAGCTGTTTTATATCCGAGCTTCTGCCGTTGGAAGAAGTTTTCAGCAAATCGTTTAATTTTTTATTTAGTTCATCTACATAACCGCGCTGTTCGTAAATGTCCGCTTCGTCTTTTTGTTTATTGTTGAGAATATTGTTAATTAGAACATCACCTATTTCATTAGAAAATGTAGTCAGCAGCGTTTTTGCATGTTCTTGATGTTTGTCAATTGCCAATCTAAAACCAAAGCCGAATTCTGCGTTATCTTCAAACAAAGAGTTATTCCAGGCGGGTCCTCTGCCGTCTTTGTTTACGGACCATGGTGTTGTCGGAAGGTTACCTCCGTATATAGACGAACATCCTGTTGCATTTGCCACAACAGTTCTGTCGCCAAATAACTGGCTGACAAGTTTTATGTAGGGTGTTTCACCGCAGCCCAAGCAAGCACTTGAAAACTCGAACAGCGGTTCTAAGAACTGCGAATCCTTAACCTTGGTTAAATTAACTTTTGTTCTGTCAAGTTCGGGGATGGATAAGAAGAAATCCCAATTTTCTCTTTCTTTTTCTCTTAAAGGTAATTGTTCGTGCATATTTATGGCTTTCAGGCGTGTTTCGCTTTTGTTCTTTGCAGGACAAACATCCACGCAAATACCGCAGCCCGTACAGTCTTCCACAGCAACCTGAAGTGAATATAGAAGATTTTCTCCGTAGTCTTTTGCTTTGAATTTAATGAATTTAAAATCTTTGGGAGCATTTTTCAATTGATCTTCTTCGTAAACCTTTGCTCTTATTGTAGCGTGCGGACAAACAATAACGCATTTGTTACATTGAATACAAATATCAGGATCCCAAACAGGAACTTCGAGAGCAATGTTTCTTTTTTCCCATTTGGTGGTTCCGGATATGTAAGTACCGTCTTTAGGCAATTGACTTACCGGAATACTGTCGCCTTTTCCTTCAATCATTTTTGCGGTAACTTTTCTTACAAATTCAGGTGCCTTATCAGAAACGGCGGCTCGCATTAATTTTTTGCTTGTAACTTCTTTCGGAATTTCTACCATATGAAGATTATCCAGCGTTTGGTCAACGGCAGCAAAATTCATTTCAACAATTTTATCTCCCTTTGCACCGTAAGTTTTCTTGATTGAATTCTTTATCATTTCAATTGCTTTATCCTTTTCAAGGATATTAGAAATGGCAAAGAAGCAGGTTTGCATGATTGTATTGATCCTTGCACCCATTCCGGTTGCTTTTGCAACTTTATAAGCATCAATGATATAAAATTTCATCTTTTTTTCAATTAGGTCTTTCTGCACTTTCTCGGGTAAAGAATCCCAAACTTTATCTTTAGGAACCTGAGTATTTAAAAGGAATGTAGCACCTTCTATTGCATCTTCAAGCATATCAAATTTTTCTAAAAAAACCGTTTGATGACATGCAATAAAATTAGCTCTGTCAATTAAATAAGTTGATCTTATTTCTTTAGGTCCGAACCTTAAATGAGAAATAGTGGTTGAACCTGATTTTTTAGAATCGTAAACAAAATAACCTTGTGCAAAATAATCGGTTCCTTCGCCGATAATTTTAATCGAATTTTTATTTGCGCCCACAGTACCGTCGGCTCCCAAACCGTAAAATTTACCTCGGAAGGTTTCATCGGATTCAATTGAAAATTCGGGGTCGAAATCCAAGCTTGTATGTGTAACATCATCAATAATACCAACGGTAAAATGATTTTTAGGTGCTTCCTTTTTCATTTCATCATAAATACCTTTAATCATCGCCGGAGTAAACTCTTTAGAGGATAACCCGTATCTTCCGCCTATAATTTTAGGAAAATTGAAAGGAAGATTACCGTCCATAAATCTCTCGGATATCGAGTTCACAACGTCCAAATACATCGGTTCACCTGAGGAACCCGGTTCCTTTGTTCTGTCTAATACAGCAATGGTTTTAACTGTTTTAGGTAAAGCGTTTATAAAATGTTCAATAGAGAAAGGTCTGTACAATCTTACTTTTATCATCCCTACTTTTTCTTGTTGTGCAGTAAGGTATTCAACGGTTTCTTCTGCCGCTTCGGCACCTGAACCCATAATTATTATTACTCTCTCCGCATCGGGTGCACCCACATAATCAAACAGATGATATTGTCTTCCGACAATATCGGCAAATTTGTCCATCTGCTTTTGAACTATTCCCGGACAATTATCATAAAAAGGATTTACCGTTTCTCTTGCTTGAAAATAAACATCGGGGTTTTGAGAAGTTCCTCTGATAAAGGGATTGTCGGGACTTAACGCCCTTCCCCGGTGAGCTAATACCAATTCGTCATCAATCATTGCCCGCATATCATCAAGGGTTAGCTGTTCGATTTTTTTCACTTCGTGAGAAGATCTGAAGCCGTCAAAAAAGTGTACAAAAGGAACCCTCGATTCTAATGCTGCCGCCTGCGCAATTAGTGCAAAATCCATTATTTCCTGAACTGAATTTGAAGACAGCATTGCAAAACCGGTTGACCTTGCAGCCATTACATCACTGTGGTCACCGAAAATAGATAAAGCCTGAGCCGCTATGGACCTTGCCGCCACATTAAAAACCGTGGAGGTTAATTCGCCTGCAATTTTAAACATATTGGGGATCATCAGCAGTAGTCCCTGTGATGAAGTAAAGGTAGTGGTTAATGCACCGCTTTGTAAGGCGCCGTGAACAGCACCGGATGCACCTCCTTCACTTTGCATTTCGGTTACGCTGGGAACATCATTCCATATATTTTTAATACCTTTAGCCGACCATGCATCCGACCATTCACCCATATTGGATGAGGGGGTAATAGGATAAATTGCAATTACTTCGTTTATATGATAAGCAGTATAAGCTGCAGCTTCGTTTCCGTCAATCGTTACTTTTTTTCTTTTCATGTTATTAAATTTTCTCTGTTAGTTAGTGAATAAATTCTATATATATAGTCTAAAACTATACCAAATTAATATGCTGATTCTACACTCTTTTTAAGCATTTTGTTTCCAGCATTGGTAAATTAAGTAAGTTTTCAATCAATTGTTCTCAAAAGTAAGAATTTTATATTTTGTTACTTTTAAGTAGGTTGATACCACAATTTTATTTTCATTTTACAGCCTTTATGGAATTCATTTTAATATTTTTATTGGCTTTAATATTTGCTGCATTCGGTACTGTAGTAGGCTTTGGCGGCGGTATTTTTATGATTCCAATTTTAGTTATAGGTTTTAATGTTCCTATTAATATTGCCGTTGGTTCTGTAATTTTAGCCCTGTTCCCCGGCTCTCTTATCTCAACATATTTTAATTATAAAAGAAAAAAAATTGATTACAAAGCCGGGATCACGCTTGAAATTCCTACCGTCATCGGAACCGTTCTGGGTGCATATTTAACCTCTATAATTGCCCTAAATGCTCTGGAAATAGTTTTTGCCGTATTTGTCAGTTTTGTTGGATTAAGTATGATTAAAAAAACAAAAAAGGACAAAATCAAAGATGAAAGAATAAAAATAATAAAAAGGCTTAACAATCTCAATCCTGCAATCACTCGGAAAACGGAAAACCGACAATACAGAATGAGCTTTTTATTAACGGGCATATTCGGAATATCTGCGGGAATCATTTCGGGACTGTTTGGAATTGGAGGCGGCTTTTTGAAAACTCCGATTATGGTAAATGTATTTGATATCCCTCCGTCGGTTGCCGCCGCAACGGCATTGTTTATGATTGTTTTTACCAGTCTAACAGGAAGCATCAGCCATTATTTTTTGGGCAATTTAGATTTTTATTACACAACATCAATTGTTTTAGGATTTATATTGGGCGCTTTCTTGGGAAATCATTTTAACCTGAATATATCTGAAAAGACTTTGAAAATACTTATAGGCTTGGGTTTGTTAGCGGCAGGTTTTTCAATTTTGCTGAATATAATTTTATAAATAAAAAGGCTCTTAAAAAATTATATTGATTTATTTTTTCTTTAGTCTCAACTATTTGCTTGTTTTAATTCTCACATCAACAAGATGAATATCGTTATTCTCGGTTATTAACACCGGATTAAAATCAAATTCCTCAATGTAAGGATTTTCAAGCATCAGCAAAGATGCGGAATTTATAAGTGAACATAATTTTTCCAAATCAATTCCTTCCGAACCTCTTACACCCTTTAATATTTTTCCTATTTTAGTTTTGTAAATCATATCTTCAATATCGGTTTTTGAGATGTACGCGGATTTTAAACAAGTATCATTATAAACTTCTACGTATCGTCCGCCGCTGCCGAACATAAGCATCGGACCGAAGGCAGGATCTCTGAAACCGCCGATGAGCAATTCGTACTCTGCTTTTATAAAAGACTGGATAAGGAATTTTTCAAGTTCGATGTTCTTTCTCTTAAAATTATTTTCTATCTCCGCGGCAGCTAATAATAATTTTTCTTTATCCGCTAAATTTACAATCACTCCTTTGAACTCCGTTTTGTGAATTGCTTTGCCCGAAATTCCTTTCAGCACAACCGGATATTCAATCTCATCCGCTATTTTGTTAATCTCCGCGGGCTTAACCAAACTGTATTCGGACAAGGGCAGATTGTACTTTGCCGCTATCTTTTCAACTTCCGGTAAACTTAAAAATCCATTTTTATATGGATTTTTTTCCGCAACTCTTTTCGGTTTATTAACATTAAATTTTTTCTTATTAGAATAGAAAAGCATATTTGCAATTACTTTGGCAGGTTCTTCGGGATTTTTGAAAAGAGGTGTTTTGAATTCGGACTTAGTCCTGTACTCTTCCCAAAATTCCGGCAGAGACATAACAACCTGAAAAATCGGTTTGTTGGATTTTATACCGTTTATCTCTTCAATTAAAGAAAACGCCGGAACCATAACGGGTTCTACAAATATGGATATTACCGCGTCAACGTTTTCGTCATTACATAATATTTCATTTACTTTTCTGTATTGCTCTTTTGTGCCTCCGGGAAGAAGGTCAACCGGATTATTAACGCTGCCTTGCGGAGGTACTGTTTCCCTCAGCTTTTTTTTCGTGCTCTCGGCTAAATTTGCGAGCACAAGATTTTCTTTTTCAATGGAATCAACGGTTAAAATTGCCGGACCGCCTGCATTAGTTACAACGGCTATTCTTCCGCCTGCCGGTATTTTGAAATTTTCAAATCCTTTGGATGTGTTAAAAAGTTCGTTCAAGTCATCAACCCTTATAATTCCGAATTGATTTAAGACAGAATCTACAACGGCGTCGCTGCTTCCGAGAGCACCGGTGTGTGAAAGGGCCGCTTTCATTCCCGCGCCGCTTCTGCCGGCTTTTAAAATTATCACCGGTTTGGTGATCTTTTTATTTATCATCATATTTATTAAATCTTCGCCCGAAGAAAAACTTTCCAAATACAAGGTGATGATTTTTATTTGTTCGTCTTCTTCCCAGAACGGAAGGAGATCATTTTCTGAAATATCGGCTTTATTGCCCACACTTATAAAATGACCGAATTTTATACCGGTTTCTCTCAAAGAATTAAGCACTGCCGCACCTATAGCACCGCTCTGCGAAAGAAAAGCGGTTTTACCTTTCTCCGGTTTTTCGGCAACGAACGTTGCGTTTAATTTTATACCGTCAGAAGTGGAAATTACACCCATACAATTTGGACCTATTAATCTCGCGTGTTTCTCTCTTACTAATTCCAATAATCTTTCTTCATCTTCTGAGCCTTGACCGCCCACTTCTTTAAAACCGGCAGTTACAAGAATTATGGATTTTACATTTTTTTGAAGAAGCTTTTTTATTGTTTCTTCCACTGCAAATTTGGGCACTACAACAAGCGCCAAATCAATTGTGGAGTCAATAGAGTTAATTGTTTTGAAACATTTGTAGCCCAGAATTTTATCCGATTTTGGATTTACGGGAAAAACCTTACCTGTAAAACCGTAATTTTTTATTGAGCGAAGAAGTTCATAGCCTATGCTTTTTTCTTTTGACGATGCACCCGCAACGCAGATATTTTTTGGATAGAAAAAGTTTTCAATTGTTTTTTGCATACTAAGTTTCCCCGAAATAAAATTAATACATTTGTAAAAGCTAAATAATTTAAAATTAAATTCTAAATTTTTAATGGAAATGATTTTGTAAAGCGATTCGCC
>CAZAOG010000090.1:0-12202 GCA_964486645.1 uncultured Ignavibacteriaceae bacterium
TACTGGTTTTTATTCATTCAAATAATCGTAAAAATATTTTTTGTTTTATTCGTAATGTGTTGTTTTTGGGTAATTTTAATTTTGGCTCTGAATTGCTGAGAAAAAATAAAATAAAATTTTTATTATTTGATATTTAATTGTTTTTTGTATTTTTTTTATTTGGGATTTAATAATTGAAATTTTAATATATAAAGGATTAACGACAGGAGAAAAACTTAATGGATTATGTAATTTATTTTGTGATAACGATTGGAATATTGGTGTTTATTCACGAGTTCGGTCATTTTATTGCTGCAAAGTTATTTAAAATGAGAGTCGATGTTTTTGCCATCGGTTTCGGAAAAAGATTATTCGGCTGGAACAAACTTACCGGCTTTACTTTTGGCGAACTTGATAAAGATTTTGACGGTGAAGGAAATACGGATTACAGGCTGAGTCTTCTTCCTTTGGGCGGTTATGTTAAAATAGCGGGAATGATTGACGAAAGTTTTGATACAAAATTTGTAAGTGAAGAACCAAAACCTTACGAGTTTAGGGCAAGACCTACTTACCAAAAAATAGTTGTAATTACCGGCGGAGTTTTGATGAATCTTCTCTTAGCCCTGTTGATTTTCTGGGGAGCTAATTTCTTCAAAGGAAAACAAATTACAAAAACAACTACAATAGGTTATGTCGCTCCAAATTCCTCAGCCGATTCACTCGGATTTTTAATAAACGACAAAATTCTTTCCGTTAACGATAAACCTGTTAACGACTGGATGGAACTACGCAACCAAATATTTATTTACACAGCCGGCATTGATTTAGATTTTAAAATTGAAAGAAACGGAAAAATAATTCATTTAAAAGCACCCCGTTCAAAAATACCTGCTGCTGAAGAAAATGGAGGGTTATTTTTAGTTCCTGCCGGCATAAAACCGGCCGTGGCCGGCGTGCTTAACAATTCTCCTGCAAAGAAAGCAGGCCTGCAGGCGGGTGACATATTATTAAAACTTAACGGAGTGGAACTTTACAGCCCGAAACAAATGACGGAGATTATTTCGTCGAACAAGAATGTTGAATTACCATTAATTCTTCAGAGAGAAAAAGATACATTAAGCTTAGCCGTAACTCCGGGCAGCGACGGAATGATAGGGATACAAATTACACAAGCCTTTACAGGTCCCGTTGAATTTGAAAAATTCGGATTCTTCGCGTCTTTTTATCAAGGTTGGAATGATATTGTAAGAATGACGGAACTTACTTTTAACATGTTTGCCAAAGTAATAAACGGCGACGTTGAATTCGGTAAGGTTTTCGGCGGACCCGTAAAAATAGCACAATTTGCGGCAAAATCGGCTAACGACGGTATTTCAAGTTTTCTTGTGTTCTTAGCGTTGCTGAGTTTAAGTTTAGCTATATTAAATATATTGCCGTTTCCTGTACTGGACGGCGGGCATTTGGTAATAATAATTCTGGAGGGAATTTTCGGAAAAGAAATTCCGATCAAAATAAAGATTGCAATTCAAAATGCAGGCTTCGCTATTTTGCTTCTTCTGATGGCATATATTATTTACAGCGACATTTTAAATCTTTAAATATTGAATTTATAAAAAGCTCTGTTAAAGTAAGCAGAGCTTTTTTTCTTTAATGTCCTCTTCTCGTTTAATACACTATTTTTCCGTTCATCATTTTTTTTTGCCGTTTACAATATAGTTTTAATCGGTAAATGGCAACTAACCTACATTTCATCCTAAATTAAATAAAGATTTTATTTATGTAAAATTGTTTGTAGTTTTTACGGATAGAACAATGCGAGAAAAATGTAATTTATGAATAAAGACTTCGGAATAAATAATTCTGTAATAAGGAACAGCAACTTTTCCTTTAAGACGAAACACTCCAGAAATAAATTTTATTGGATAAGCCAAACGGTCGGCTGGTCAACTTTTGTAATTTTTAATTTGAGTATGATTTCGTTATTCGGGCATTTATCCTGGCCAAGGACCATTACTACGTTATATATGGGATTGGTCGGAATAGCACTGACACATATTTTCAGAGCCTACACTATTAACAGAAGATGGCTCAGCCTTCAGCTTAAAAAAATTATTCCCAGGATCATTTTCTCTTCGTTTATCTTAGGAACAATTTTATATGCAATAATTTTTACCGTTTCATATTTTGTCGGCTATGTTCATTATACAAGAATTCAGATCGGCACGATAATTTGGAGTCTGTTTAATCTAACAGGAATAATCTTAGTTTGGGAATTGCTTTACTTTTCGATTCATTTTTTTGAGAACTATAAAGCCGTTGAAGTGGAAGCATTAATATGGGAAGCCGCCGTTAAAGATTATGAATTGAAAACGTTAAAGTCGCAGTTAAATCCTCATTTTATTTTTAACGCGCTCAACAGTATTAGAGCGTTAATAAAAGAGAATCCGGAAAATGCACAAACCGCAGTTACTTATCTTTCCAATATTTTAAGATATTCGTTGAATAAAGAACATATCGAGACGGTAAGTTTATCGGATGAATTACAAACCGTGGCCGACTATCTTGAATTAGAATCAATACGTTTTGAAGAGAGACTAAAGTATAAAATTGATGTTGATGATGCTTCAAAGCAAATTGAGATTCCCCCGATGATGATTCAAACTCTGGTTGAAAACGGAATTAAGCACGGACTTTCGAACAGAGAACACGGAGGAGAAATTCACATAAGCACAAATTTAACAAACACTCATTTAATAATTGAAATTAGAAACACAGGCAGTTTTAAAGATGACGCTCTTAAAAAATCAAAAGGATTCGGCATTAAAAATACAAAACACAGACTGAATCTTATTTACGGCGAAAGAGCAAAATTTACAATAGGAAACGAAACCGGAGAAACTGTTCTGGCAAAAATCGTTATTCCAATTGAAGGAGAGAAAAATGAAAGCAATAATAATTGATGACGAAAGATTGGCACGAGTTGAACTTCGTAGATTATTAACTCCACATAAAGAAATAGAAATAATCGGTGAGGCAAAAAATGTTGATGATGCAGTAAAAAAAATCGAACAGTTAAAACCGGAACTGATTTTTCTGGATATTCAAATGCCGGGCAAAAACGGTTTTGAACTTCTTGAATCGCTCGATTCCGTGCCCACGGTAATCTTTACTACCGCTTACGATGAATATGCGTTAAAAGCCTTTGAATATAATGCACTCGACTATCTTTTAAAACCAATCGAACCCAAGAGACTTGAAGAAACTATAAATAAAGTTGTCATCAGAAAACAAAAAGAACTTGAGGATAAACTGCCTGATGTGCTTAAAGAGGATGATCAAATTTTTGTTAAGGACGGTGAAAGATGCTGGTTTGTTAAATTATCTTCCATAAGATTATTCGAATCCGAAGGTAATTATGTCCGTCTTTATTTTGAGAACAACAAACCTCTTATATTGAGAACATTAAACTATCTTGATGAAAGATTGGACGGTAAAACATTTTTCAGGGCTAACAGAAAACACATAATTAATTTAAAATGGATTCTAAATATAGAACCTTGGTTAAACGGCGGATTGCTTGTAAAATTAAAGGGTGATCATAAAATTGAAGTATCAAGAAGACAGGCTATCAAGTTTAAAGAAAAACTTAGTCTTTAAAAATTAACGGTTATCGTTTTTTTAATTTTTCTTTTTTCATTTCTCAGCCGGAAGATATCAAGTATTAAGAATATGAAAAAGGGAATGTACTGAATAAGCAGCACGGTAAGATATTCCTTCCACACCGGCGAAAACGGTGTGAAATTTGTAAAATTACTTGTAAACAATAAACTTGTTACGGAATAAAATGCCGCAAACGGATTTAATGCGGCTATCCATCCCAAATACCAAGGGTACAAAGTCACACTAAAAATAATTAAACTTATAAAAATGCCGTAAGCCGCTTTTGTAAAATTATTATACTTGTATGATATCGCCCCTAACAATACAACAAATGATATTCCGGAAATAATTTTTGCAAGGTCTCCGTTTTCAAGAAAATATTTTAATATTTTGTAAATCGAGCCGTTAAATTCCCAATTTGAAAGATAATTCATCAATGCCGAAAATGTTGTAAGCTTCCAATTCAAAAACGGCAGGTACACCGTTGTTATTAAAATTGCCGTAATTAGTGAAAAGATTAACGATTTTTTGAAACCGAATTTTTTAAAGATCAACGGGAACAGAATAACGGGATATAATTTTGATAAGACCGCAAGCGAAAAAGTTACGGATGATAAAATGTGTCTGTTTTTTTCGCTGAAATAAACGAACATCATCATAAACATTATGCCTATCGGATCTAAATGAGCGTTTATAAAATATTCCATAATACTAAGGGGAAGCCAGGCATACAGGATAATATAGTTTAAATTTTTCTTTTTCAAATCGAGAAGTTTTAGCAAGAAAATAAGTGTGATAAGCTCGCTTAACAAATAAATTAATTTTAAAGCAGTCACGTTATTTTTTTTTATTACGTAAGCTGCCGTAAAGGCTAATTGAGAAAGCGGCGGATAGATAGCGGGTATATCTTTATAAGTTACTTTTTTATATACTTCATCTCTCAAGGGAATTAGTGATGAATCATTCGGCTGGGTTATATACGGGTTATGTCCCGTAGCCAAGACTTTCCCTTCCCATAAATATCTGTAAACGTCGTCCGAGGTTGTAGGTAAAGTGGGGAAAAGAGTTAATCTGAATAAGACCCCGAACAAAATAATTATAAGCGGTAATTTTAATCTTTTCGGGTTTTTAATCTTAAGACTTTTAGAGATAAACTTTAATATAGTGTTTTGCTTTTTTCCTTTGGAAGTTTGTTTCTCTTTTTTAGTGTTTTCTTTTTCCAGCGTATTCTCATTTAAGTTTTTAACAAAGTAAAACGAGAGAAGCATAATTAAAAAAGCTTCGAGGTAGACAAACATATAAAGAGGGATGTCTTTATTGCTGAATATTAGAAATGCCAAATAATATAATTCCGTAACTAATCCGGCAATTAAAATATAAATAGAGATATTATTTCTATCGGTTATCAGCATAGTTTAGACGAGTTATAAAATCAGTTAAACAGTTCCCAGGAAATACCGAATCTAATATTTCTTTCCGGCATGGGGTAATAGGGAATAATGAAATAATTTATGTTCGTTAAATTTTCCCAAGTAAAATAAATAGTAGCTGCTTCTTGTATGATACCCGAAACAGTCAGATCAAATCTGTTAAATGAAGGGACGGTTGCGGTTGAAGAATTATTATAATTAACGTTTCTAATTCCGTTATGTGTAAATATTATTCCTGCTCTTAACAGCAAATTATTCTTAAATAAATAATTCATGTAAAATAATCCCGACCTTAATACTTTTTTGGGTACAATCCATAAATAATTGCTGTTGGAAGAAGAACTGCTGTAAATTTCACCTTTATTTTCAAAAGCAAAATTACCCAGTTTGAAATTAAACATAGCGGAAAAGCCTTTAAGTGATTGCTGTTCTCCGTAAAAAATATTCTTCGTATAAATATTTATCGGTTGATAAAAATCTTTTCTAAAGAAAAAACCGCCACTGACGGAAAAAACATCGTCACTATAATTTATTCTTCCTTCATAATTTTTTGTAAAGTTGTTTGTAAATTCATTTTTAAATGATGAAAATCCCAAATAAAAATTTGTGTTATTATTTAATTTGAAGGTTAAATCCGCTCCGAAACCGTTTCTGTTATTATTAATATTGTTGGAACTTGAATTGAGATATTTATAATAAACCGAAGGGGTGATTTTGCCGTCGAAGAGCCGAGCGGAAAGAATTAATGAAGCAAAATAATTAACCGAATGAAATGATCTGCCGACCGAATCAATATTTAAAATAGAATCGGAATTAATATCCGCCGACTCATAACCCGCTAATAAATTTAAGTTTAACGGACCGTTTTCATATTTATTATTAAAAAGAAAGCCGTACAGTTTTTCCTGGCTTGTTGAATTAAGCAGCGGGGTACCGTTGGTCTGCACAATCTTTTCGTTGCTGAATCTGTAGTAAAGAGAAATATCACTTTTAAATGAATTAAAAAACTTTGTCAATAATTTTATATTAAAATTATGTGCTCTGAATTCTTTGCTTCTGTCCGCAAATTTAACGGGCGCAAGAAGACCGTCGTAAATAAGACTGTCAATATTGCCCGTTACATTTTTTACACTGTCAACATCCACGCCTCCGTTCAAACCGAGTATTGATTTTTCAATATTATACGTACCTACAATATTTATCTTATTTGACTTCAGATATTTTAATTTAAAAGTAGCCTGCCAGTAGCTGAAGTTGGTGTTTTTGTATCTGTCATCCATCCTTCTGTTGGTTATATCAAAAGCAAAATTAATTCTTTTTGAAACCATCGTATTGAAATAAACATCGGCAAGTGATTCTCCGTCGGGACCTTGGTAATATTTAATTTTGGAATACGGAACGGACGGCACAAAATCTTTATTGATAAAGTTCACGCTTACAGGGTTGTTGTAGGGACTGTAGAGGAACCCCCTTGGATAGGGGATAATTTCAACCGAATCTATCATTTCGGATTGAAAATCATTTAATTCACCAAAGTTTGAGTACCTATTGTTAAACAGTATACCGTCCTGTAAAAAGCTTATCCCGTTTTGTCCGACACCGTACAGCACGGAAATATTAGGCTGACCGATAAATCCGAAATCCATTGTATAGTTAAAGGAAGATTTTTTTAAAATCTCTCCCGTATAACGGTAATCTATTTGTCTGATTTGTTTTCGAGAAATAACGTTACTGCTGTTGAATAAAACAGTAGAGTGTAAAGGAGTGATTGTATCGACAACTGCTTTTTTATCTTTCAACTTGGTCGTGTTTAAAGAATCCTGCTGAGTAAATATTGTTTTGGGAAATACTTTTCCAAAAGCACCGAATAAAAAAAGCAGCAATAATAAAAGGGAAATTTTGTTCATATAAAAATATAACAAACACTTATTATGTAGACAAATGAAAATAATTAATAAAAACCAAATCACAAAACAAAACATGAACAAAACTCCGTAAATGAAAAAAGTCTACCTCAGTTTTGGTCAATAGAAATAGGGGGAAAACGTAATTGGAAAGCATAAATATTATTTAATTATTTGTTTGTTTTTATATTATTATTATATATTTTAACTATGTAATAAACATTCACATTAATTAAAGAGGTTCTATATGGCTTCAAAACCAATGACTAAAGGTGATATTATTGCTCACCTATCTAAAAAAACAAACACCACTAAAAAATTAGCCGGTGATTTTTTAAATGAGCTTACTTCTTTGGCATATAAAGAAGCAAAAAAAACTTTTGTACTACCCGGATTAGGCAAGTTACAAGTTGCTAAAAGAAAGAAAAGAATGGGTAGAAACCCTGCCACGGGTGAAACAATGGTTATACCTGCCAAGAATGTTCTAAAGTTCAAAGTATCAAAAACCGCAGTTGATTCTGTTTTTCCTGCACAGAAAAAAGCTGCGCCTAAAAAAGCTGCACCAAAAAAGAAAGCACCGGCAAAGGCTAAAGCTAAACCAAAAGCTAAAGCCAGAAAGAAAAAATAATATATTGCCCGTCTTTTGACGGGCTTTTTTATCGTTTTATAAATTCGATTAAAAAATTAGTACAACAATCCTGCTTGCAAAAAACAGAGCTTTACATTCATGTACTTTTAACGGTAAAGAAGAAATACATTGCGAATAAAATTTTAACTTGTCTTGTAAAGTGAAAGTTAAGATTCCCGATATTTTTTCCAAGAGAAATGAGGAACTAAAAAAGAAAATAATTTTTAAAATGCCGGGAATGTTATAATTACGGATATCTTTAACTCTCTGCGTTTTCTCCGTTCCCTCTGCGGTTAATTATTCTTTATTAAAAGTAAAAGTCATTTACATCCCTTCCTTTTATCATCTACAAACCTGACCGAACCTTTGTTTTACAGCCCATTAATCAATTGAACATAGTTCTTAAAAATCAGAAAAAAATCCCATTCTTATTCTTAATAATTGTAAATTTTCATTTTAAAAACTATATTTTGTTCAATAACTAATAATAACGGCACTTCTTTGTGTGGAATATTTTTTGTTATAAAATGTTAAAATTTAATAAGCAGGATAAAAATGTATAATTCTATAGTAATGGTTAAACAGGTTCCGGATACTGCAAATATTTCCGGCAAAGTAATGAAAGACGACGGAACCGTTAACAGGGCTAAACTTCCGGCAATCTTTAATAACGAAGACAAGGTTTCCCTCGAACTGGCTTTGCAGATAAAAGATAAGTACGGAGGCAAGGTAACGGCAGTTACAATGGGACCTCCGAGAGCATCTGATATTTTACGTGAATGCTTGTATATGGGCGCCGATGAAGTGTATTTAATAAGCGACAGAAAATTTGCCGGCGCCGATACGCTTGCCACCTCTTATGTCTTAAGTGAAGCGATAAAAAGAATAGGTAATTATGATTTTGTGTTCGGCGGAAGACAGGCAATTGACGGAGACACCGCACAGGTAGGGCCACAGACCGCGGAAAAATTAAACATACCTCAAATTACTTATACCGAAGAAATTGTTGAGTTGACAAAAGATAAAATTAAAATAAAAAGAAAAATTGACGGCGGGTATGAAATTGTGGAAAGTATCTTCCCGGTTTTGATTACCGTTCTTAAAGATGTTGTAAAGCCCCGACCGTTCGACGCCAAAAGGGTGATGGCGTACAAAAATGCAAAATCTCTGATGGACCTTGAAAAAATGGCGGAAGGAAATTCGCTTCTCTTTATTGATAAACTGGTTCACGAATACGAGGAGAAAAATCTTTACATAAAAACTTTAACTATGGATGACCTTCAATTAGAACCCGAACGCTGCGGAATTAAAGGCTCGCCGACCAAAGTTCACAAAGTACAGTCGGTAGTTCTGGGCGGCGGTAATCAATTAAGAATTGAACCTTCGAAAGACGGACTATCGGATTTAATAGATCAATTAATGAATGATCACATTTTCGGATAAAAGGAATTAATATGGAATTTAAAAACGAAATATGGGTATTTATCGAGCAAAGAGACGGAAAAGCTGCGGATGTAAGCTTTGAACTGCTGAGTAAAGCACATAAACTTTCCGAAGCAATGAAAGGAAAAGTCAAAGCCGTTGTTATAGGTGAAAATGTTAAAAAAATTGCGGAAGAAACATTTAACTATGGTGCCGACGAGGCGCTGGCTTTTGATCACCCGACATTAAAACATTACAGGACCTTACCGTACAGCAGAATACTCAACAATCTAATAAAAGAAAACGTGCCGAGAATCGTTTTGTTCGGTGCAACCGTAATCGGCAGAGATTTAGCACCACGGGTTGCTTCGCACACCAAAAGCGGTTTAACCGCTGACTGCACCGACTTGCAAATAGAAGATGTTACTTATTTGAGAAACAAATATCCGAAACTGCTTCTTCAAATAAGACCCGCATTCGGCGGCAACATTATTGCTACAATTATTACTCCCGATGTGCCCACACAAATGGCTACGGTACGCGAAGGGGTAATGGAAAAACATCCTCTTGAAAAGCCGAATAAAGAAAACATAATTTATTCGGAATTTGAACCGGATAAGATTGATGAATTGGTCAGCATTGTTGAACAGCACAGAGAAGATAATAAGATAAATTTAAAAGCCGCGCCTATAATTGTAGCAGGCGGTTACGGTCTGGGTACGAAGGAAAATTTTAGATTGGTGGAAGAACTTGCTCATACTATCGGAGGCGAAGTTGCCGGAAGCCGCGCCGCCGTGGATGCGGGTTTTGTTCCGCACGAAAGACAAGTAGGACAAACCGGCGTTACCGTAAGACCGAAACTGTATATTGCAATAGGTATTTCAGGTGCAATTCAGCACAGAGCCGGAATGCAGGAAGCGGCTAAAATTATAGCAATTAATACCGATCCCGAAGCACCTATTTTCGGCATAAGCCACTATGGAATTGTCGGCGACGCAGCGGAAGTAATACCGGCATTTATAGAAGCATATAAACACAAATTGAAATAGGAATTAAAATGCCAAATTTTTTCACGGATAACAGCGACATTCAATTTTACTTTAACAACTTTGATTTACAAGAAATCGTAGACATTGCGGAACAAGGATATACGCAGTCAAAAAAATATAATTACGCACCTGTTGATTACGAAGATGCGGTTGAAAATTACAGGAAAGTATTGGAAGTATTGGGCGATATAACCGGTAATTATATCGCGGAACGTGCTTCGGGTGTTGACGAAGAAGGAGCTTTTTTTGAAGATGGAAAAGTATCCTACGCATCGGGTACGCAGGAAAATCTTCGGCAGTTAAAACAGGCTAATCTATTGGGATTCACTTTTCCGAGGGAATTGGGCGGAATAAATTTTCCGTTTACAATTTATATGATGGCGGTTGAAATGATATCCCGTGCGGATGCTTCGTTGATGAACATCTTCAGCCTTCAGGACATAGGCGATACGATAATAAAATTCGGGACGGAAGAACAAGCAAAAGAATTTATCCCCGGATTTTGTTCGGGTGAATATACAGGGGCAATGGCACTTACCGAACCTGATGCAGGTTCCGATCTTCAATCGGTTAAACTCAGAGCTTATCAGGATGAAAAAGGAAATTGGTTTTTAAAAGGCGTAAAACGTTTTATTACCAACGGCAACGGTGATGTTCTGCTGGTTCTCGCACGTTCCGAAGCAGGCACAAAAGATGCCCGCGGCTTGAGTATGTTTGCCTGTTACGGCAACGATACCGTGAAAGTAAGAAGAATTGAAAACAAACTCGGTATTCACGGCTCGCCGACCTGCGAACTTCAGTTTAACGATACCCCGGCGCAGCTTATCGGAAACAGAAAATTCGGTTTAATTAAATATGTTTTCGACCTTATGTTCAGAGCAAGAATGGGAATTGGCGCACAAGCGTTAGGCATCGCACAGGCTGCGTACGAAGAAGCGTTAAAATATGCAAAAGACAGGGAACAATTCGGAAAATCAATTTACAATATTCCGGTTATTACAAATATGCTTATAGATATGCGCGTTATGCTTGAAGCCGACCGCGCACTGCTTTATAACGCGGCACAAAATGTAGACTTGAAGGAAAAATTAGAACTTAAAATTGACAGACTTAAAAAAGAAGGCAAACCTTTTTCGGAAGAAAACGTTAAGCTTAAAAAGACAGTAAGGGAGTCTAACTTTTTAACACCTCTCGCAAAATATGTGATTAGCGAATCGTGTAATAAAATCACTTACGACGCACTCCAGATTCACGGCGGTACAGGTTATATGAAAGAATTTAAAATTGAAAGACTGGCAAGAGATGCAAGAATAACAAACATATACGAAGGTACTTCCCAGCTTCAGATTGTTGCGGCAATCGGCGGTGTGATTAAAGATGTTTTCAAAGAACTGTTCGATAGAAAAGAAAAGAAACAATATAAAGGCGGAGTTCAGCCTCTTGTAAACCATCTTGCGGAAATTAGAGAAATTTTCTACGACTGCTTAAAATATGTGGAAGAGAAAAAGGACCCGGCTTTTCAGGACGTTGCCGCAAAAGATTTGGTTGAGCTTTACAGTTATTTGTACATCGGATATTTGCTGCTCGAACAGGCTGAAATTGAACCGCAGAAAGTTTTTGTTGCAAACCGTTATATCCTTTCGTCTCTGGCAAAAGCAAAGGGGAATGCGGAATCTATAAAGGACGGATTATTCAACGATATACTTCACGCAGAGAAGATTTTAATTTAATTTCAAATAATAATTGAGGTAAGTATGCCTGACAAACAATATTATTACTACAAAATTTATGACGACAAAGAAGAACTGAATTACTTAAAATGTTCACTGCCCCACGATAAAGTTGAAGAACTTTTGAAAGAGTACGAGCAAACGCATCAGAAATATTTTAATCCGGAATTTATTAATTTCCTGCACGAACGCGACCACGAAGCCGAAATAATAAAAGTAATGGACATTTCGTATTAATAAAACGTTTTAATCAGGGGATTCTCAAACCTCAATAAATTGTCGGTGTTATCAGTTAAGATAACCCCTTCTCATATATATAAGAAGGGGAGTAAACAAATTATATTCTATCTGCCTCCTGCCGGAAGATTCGTCTCCAAAAAAGAAGTTAGAAGCGAGAACA
>CAZAOG010000091.1:0-12108 GCA_964486645.1 uncultured Ignavibacteriaceae bacterium
AATTCTTTTACCAAAAACTTTGATTGGATAAATAATTGCATCCGGTGCAATTCTTAGAATTATATCTGTACAAGCTGTCCCGTGTCCATTCAGATCATTATAATCTGATGAAATCTCAAGCATTAATTCATCTTTAGGATTGACTAAACCTATTCCCTTTTGAATTCTTTTATCAATTAATGTTCTGTCCCAACCGCTGTCTATAACGCCGATTTTAATGCCTTTACCCGTAGCATAATTTATTTTTTTGTTAAAATCAATCGGTCGAATTGCAGAAAAACTTCCATTGAAATATTTTAGTTTATCATCCATAATTTATGGGAATGTTTAGAGAAGGTTACTGAAATATTTTATTAGTAAGTCAACAATTCTTCCTGACTCAGTAATTATTTCTCCATTGACTCTATATCCGTATTTTAACTTTGACAAATCGAATTTATTACTATTATCAAATTTCAGTTTAACAGAAACTCTGTATAAACTTGTAAAATTAGCATAATTATCTTTCGTAGTAATTTTTTCAGCACCTATTGAAGTTACTGAAGCATCATAAAGTTCAAAATTATCTGAAGATTGAAGTGCATTCAGCTTGATCTTAACACTATCACCTATTTTTACACGATAAATATCATTTTCATTGACAAATAATATAGCATTCCAGTCTTTGGTCTCAGCTATGTTAAAAAGTTTTGATCCCTCAGTTACATAATTATTGACAAGATTATCAATCCCTTCTGTTAAAACAATCCCTGAAACAGGTGATCTAAGGACTATATGCTTTAATTTCTCTTTAATGATTTTTTCCTGCTCGTATAATTTTTTCAGGTCAATTTGCAATTGAGTAAGGTCATATTTTGCCATTACTTGCATCTGAATGTTAAGCTTACTTAATTTAATTGCAGTTTCTGCCAAGAGTACATCAGCCATTGCATAGTCTAATGTGATGTTTTTTTCGGGTTTAAAATTATTAAATAAGGAGTCAAGATTAGCCCTCGGGAAAAAACCGGAGATACGGTCTCTAAACGATGCTTTAGCTTTAATTAATTGAGCTTCTGCACTTTGTAATGATAAATCGTTCTGTCTTTTATTATAAATTGATTTTTCTTCTTTCTGATTATAAGAATTTTTTTTCATGTCTATCTGCAACTTAATATCAAAAAGGTTTTTCTTTAGCTCTACTGAATCAAGAATTACTAATACTTGGTTAACGCTTACAGTGTCTCCGCTTCTTACCAATATCTTTTTAATTATCCCCCTTTCAATAGAATGTAAATGAGTTATTTTAGAAGGCTCAAGTATACCTTCTGCATCTATTGTAATGTTTGTCCTAACGGAAAATATTACAATTACAGATATTATTACAGCAGTAACTAAAATAATAAAAGTAAGACTTACCGCTTTATTTACAAAGCGTATCGGGAAAGTTTTCTTTACTTCAACCTCGGGTAGAGAAAAGATATCCTCTTTTTTATTTTGTTCAACGCTCATAAAATTTTCTTATCTGTTATTCAACTACTTTTAACACTGTATTGCTTCTGTTGTTATCGGATAAATGCATACGTCTGTAATTTTCACATTCTTCCATTAGTTCGCTATGAGAGCCGTAACCAAGTATTTTACCTGCTTCGATTAAACAAATTTTATCAGCTAATGAAGCAGAAGTAAGTCTATGCGTAACAAAAATTATTGTCTTATCTTTTTCTTTAATAAATAAGTCTCTTAGTATCTCTGCTTCCATTTTCAGGTCAATATTTGAAGTCACTTCATCAAAAATTATTATTGGAGTATTTCTTATAACAGCCCTTGCTATAGCCAGTCTTTGTCTTTGCCCACCTGACAAGCTTGCACCCCATTCTGCAATTGGGGTATTTAATCCTTGTGGTAAAGAATTAATTAATTCGTTCATCCTGGAAAGTTTAACTGCTTTTATCACTTCATTTTCATGTACATTTTCTATCCCAATAGTAAGGTTATCAAGTATTGATCCCTTGAACATACTAAACTCTTGCCATATCACTGTTATTTGTTTTCGTAACTGAGGCAAGGGTATTTGTAAAATTGATTTTCCGTCAAATAAAATATCCCCTTCTTGGGGAGTTTCCATTCCAATTAATAATCTTAGAAGTGAAGTTTTTCCGGAACCACTTGGTCCGACAATTGATAATATCGATTTAGGTTCAATGGTTAGATTTATATCCTGAAGAACTTTTGTTTCTTTATTGTAACCAAATGTGACGTTTTTAATTTCAATGTCTCCTGTCAGAGGTTCTACAATCTTACCGGGTTTGTAGTGTGATCCGGATGGATCAATTTCAACAGGTGAGTCAAGGTATTCAAACATACGTCCTAAATTAATAGCTGTATGTTGAAAATCTGAAAAAAGTCCTACAAATTCAGATAAAGGTCTGTATAAATAACCTATATATAATGTAAATGCAATGTAGTCTCCCAAACTTATTTGATTAGTTAAAATAAATGACCAGCCCAGCCAGGTAAATAAAGCTGTGTTCAAAGCATTTAATATTCCATTGGAAAGTCCTAATACCTGTCCCATTCCACCGGCTTTTAACTGAAGCTGCAAGGCATCCTCCATCTGTTTTTTAGCTTCAGAGTAAACATGATGTTCAAGTACCATAGTCTTTAGAGTACGGATATGTGTCAACATTTCGAACTGGAATCCATTAAGGTTCGCATAAGCCTCAGCAGATTTTTTCCAGTATTTTCTTAAAAATTTTCCGGTTAAAGCTATAATTATAATTGTTAAGGGAAGACTAATAAGAGCAACAATTGCCAACTTCCATTGCAAAATAAATAAAAAGGAGGAACCAAAACTAAATAAATACCGTTCACAAAAATTGTTTGAAAAACTTTGTTTACAGAATTAAGCGATTTGCTAACATCACCAAAACGGCTCATTATTTCGCCTACGCGGTGCTCATCGAAAAAACGAACTTTTAAATGCTGAAGATGATTGAAAAACATCAAGCCGGTTGAATTGCTAAGTCTTGAATTTACATATAAATTAAAATACCCCTGGATTGAACCAATTAATGCTGATGCTATGCCGACTGCCAATATACCGCCAACAAGAACCTGCATTAATGAAACATCTTGTGAAGTGTATACTCTATCAATTAATAATTTCGTTAAATAAGGGGCTATCATTCCAATAAGTCCAATTATCACACCGAGAAACATCCCCTTTGCCAGCTTTCCCCAATAAGGTTTTATCAGGAAAAAAAGTCTCTTAAATTGCCCGAAAGATTCTTTTAGTTTTGGTGTTTCTTGTTTCATATATAAATCATAATCTTTTTCTTGTGGCGAGTGATGGAATTGAACCACCCTCTCAACTTTGAATAAGTTGTATCCTAACCACTAGACGAACGCGCCTGGATTAATTTTACTATTGACAAGCAGTACCGATACATGTCTGATACAGACATGTACCTAATAATTCTGATTCTATACATATTCCATATCCTGTAGGATTGCCTGTTGGGTTTGGAAGAATTGAAATATCATTTCGTTTAATTGACCCAAGTTCTTGTGAACCCATGTTAATATTAGTACACTACTAAGTAGTACTGTTTTATTATTAACTTACTTTAAAAAATACACAAATGCCGCTTATTTTACATCAATCGGTTGATTCGCTTGTTATACCTATTTGAGATTTATTAATTCAATAGCTTTTTTTAATAGTCCGTCAGTTCCGTCTCTTATTTCTTCAATTGTAGGATTTACTTCAATATCGGGAATTATCCCAATACGCTGGGTCTCAGTTCCGTCAGGATAATAAACCCCAATTCCAGATATCATAGTTCTAATATTGCCAGGTAAAATAATTGAAGATACATTCCCATCAGCGCCCGCAGTAGTGCTACCAATTACAGTTGCCTTTGGAGCAACGCGCAAAGCCATTGCTGTATATTCTGCATTGCTTTGTGTTTTAGCATTAACTATAATTATTATTTTACCTTTATAATAATCAGCTCTATTCTCACCAACTTTTAAGGTATTGGTGAAAATAAATTCGCCGGGTACAGATATACTTCCATTAGTAAATTTTACAAAACTTGTTGGCCTCGGCATTAAATACTTTCCCAAGCTAAAAACAATAAAATCAGATGGATAGCTTCTTAAATCTATAATTAAACCTTTAGTATTTGAAAGTACCTGCATAATACTGTCTATTTGTCCTTTTTGTAAACTACCCGGGTATATATAACCAATATTGTCTTTCAGAATTTTAAAAGCTGGAACATCCTGGTTCCAATATCTTAAAGGATCGAAATTAATACAATTAATCACAAAATCTGCAATAGACTTATTTCTTTTTATAGAGAGTTTAATATTGTCGTCATTAGTTCTTAAAAGATTTATAGCTATATCCCGATATTTAGTTGCTAAGTTTGAAGCCGGATAATACCTGATTTTTTCTGAAATAAGTTTTTCAACCGGGATGTTATTTATTTTTAAAATAATATCGCCAGGTTTAATTCCAGACTTTTCCAAAGATTCATCAAAGATTTTTGAAATCACAACCTGATTATTTAGTATTATAACCTGAATCGGTGGTGATTTTAATCCCCAGAACTTTGATAAAGCATCGTCTTTTCCCCAAATATTAGCGTGAGTGTCATTTATCTTACCTATCAATTCTAAAAGAGTAAGTTTATAGGAAAGCTCATCATCTGCTGAAATAATTTTAGGAATAAATTCTTTCAATACAGTATCCCAGTCATCATCAATCAAATTTCGATAAGGGTAATAATATTCGATCATATTCCAGTACCGAAAAAGGCTTATAAGTTTAATTCCATCATCATCAAAGGACATATTCGGATATGCTTTTTCATTTTTGAAGATTGGATTACGAACCCACCTAGTTAAATCGATGTAATAATTTTTATCCGGTTTTTTACAATCTCTGATTTTTATTAATGCCGAACTTAGTTCTTTACCTAAATAATTAACATCTTTTATCCAATCTATATCAGGAAACAATTTTATATTTTTATTTTTTTCGATACTCTTTTCATTTTTCGGCAATTTACCTAAATGGTCTATCTCTCTTTTAAGTAATAAATTTACAGAATCAGGATTGCGTTGCTTAATTATCTCAGGAAGCATTCTGATTAATTCATAATCCCAGTTGAAATTTCCCTTAGCAATTTCAGGATGGTAGTATTTTAAAAATCCCCATACCTTTGCAACTTTAAATAAATTATCGGTTTGCCAATTAGTCAGGTTTGCTATCTTTATATTTGAACCGGAATCATACTTAGTATCAAGATCAGCTTTTTTGGGGGGCCTAATATACAGCGAATCTTTTGAAATATTTTTATCGTCTAAAAATACCTCAAATTTATCGAACCAGGCTTTCCCTTTTCCTGTCAGGATTCCGGCGATATAAATATTTTTTGCCCCATCTGGAAACGGCAACGTTATTTTATATTGCGACCAATCATTTGTGCCATGAATATTTTCATTTCGCATGTTGTCAAATGCGAGAATACTTCTATTCCCATCGACCCTTAAGAGTAAACCTGCAAATCCTTTACTAACATTTTGAGTTCTCATGTATCCAGTAAGAGTAACAGTTTGAGCCCAAAAGTTTCCGGGTAATTGATGAAATATGGAGCCAAAAGTGTTTTTTAATGTATCCTGGGTTGAATTTATAGCAACTGAATAATTACCGGAAAAAGTTACAGAAGTATCAATATAGATTTGATAATCTTTCATACCCCATCTTCCCCAACCAACGGGGAGTTTTAAAGAATCAACATTTTTCTCAAAATCTAAATTGTAGTTCCGGCTTTCTTGTCCATTACTGGGAACATTTGCAAAAAGCAAATAAAAAATAAGAAGCAGAATCATTTTTGTAATTTTCATATTTAACCTTCTTTTTTATGAACAAACCTATTAGTTATAAAATATTCTTCACATACTTGCCTGCTTGCCTCGCTAACATAGCGGCGAAGCGGATCAGCAAATTTATTCGTCATCTTGTCCCGCTTAAGCGTATGTAGAAAGCAATTTTACTTTTAGTTTCTATTTTAATTTAACAATATCAATCTGCAAGTCTACTTGTTGTTAAGCAGATTCCCTTTGTAAGAAAATCAGAGAATATAGGTGTATTTATCTTTCCAAAAAATAATTTAGCTAGATTTCTCATTCAGGGCAAACATTCTTTAGTGTAACTTAGAAACCCACCTTCTTCGAAGGTGGTAATGTTCTTTTGGTTAAACCAAGAAATAGGTAAATTACTTGTATGAGTAAAGTTAAGAAAGATTCAACTTTCAAATCATCGATACTTAATTTCAACTTTTTCATAAAAGCTCCTTGTTTGGTTTATTTATATTTATTTATTTTTTCTACTTTGACCTTCGGTAGAATTTTCTTTTTTTGTGGCGCGTGACGGAATTGAACCACCCTCTCTACTCTGAGTAAGTAGTATCCTGCCACTAGACGAACGCGCCTATGCTTAATTTAACTCTCCTACGCTATACTTTGTCTTTATTAGCATCCACAAGGTCCTGCTGTAGGCGGATCACAGGTCACAATACAGCTGAGGAAACATGTAGGACTAACAGCTGTATCTGGACATCCTGCATCCGGTGTTGTTGGATTTGGGCATTGAAGTACAGGAGTAATACAAAAACAAGAGTAACCTGTCCCACCTCCACCACCACAATTAGCCCCAGTAGTTCCATCTATAGGTAATTGTTGGCCAAAAACAGTACCTTGTCCTGCAATACTTGGAATTTCAAATGACTCAACTTTTAAGTCATCGAGATTTAATTTCAGCTTTTTCATAAAAGCCTCCTAAAAAATTTAGTTAATGAATATTATTATATCTGCCGCTGGCGCCGTCGGCAGAATTTCCTTTAAACTCTTTTATTAGATTTGAATTATATACTTCAGATATTTGTTTAAATATTATTTCTTTAAGTTTAGACTGTTCAGATGCATTTTTTATTTCTAAAAAATCCAAAGTTTTGCTGATTAAATCGTTTATAGTCAAAGGTATTTTTAATTGACTGAGCAATAAATAAGTTAAATAGCTTATATTTTTTTTGTAAAATTTATTTTTATTCTTATAAAGCAGTACATAATTTTCAACTTCATAATCTTTAATTGAAGCTCCATTTTTACTGTTAATCCATTTCACTGAATCATACTTGCACTCTAATATTTCTGCAGAAGGAACCAGGCATAATAAAGTATTACCGGAATTTAACTTGGTTATATCTTCCTTCTCCAGAGAAAAAAGAAATTCTTCAGTATAATCCGTAAGTCCTATTGTTTGTTTGTATTTTATGTTTTCTGATGAGAAAATCTCTTCAACTATTTTTATTTCTTCTGAATCGTTTTTATTTATAATTTTTTCAATATTTTTTTGAACTGATTGAATCTCAGAAACATTATTCTCTAAATCAGAGCTAAAATTAAATTGAATTAGCGGTTGAACAGTATTAATTTTTTTCAGAGCCGTCAGTGTTTTACCAAAATATAAATTAACATATTCATTCTGTACGGATAAATAACTATCATCTAATGTTCTCTTAAAATCTTTTTTTGTCTCTGGGTGAGGTAAGAGAATAGAAGGGATAGAATCATTGCACAGTCTTAATAGATAATATCCCATCCCTGCTTCTCCTAGAATTAAGCTGGGATCATAACCGGCACCTAATACTCCGGTGGGCCAGGGTTTATTTTTCATTTCATATTTTTCACAACCTGATGCAGCAATATCTTCCGCTATATTAAGCAATTCTTTATTATTAAGTATCTTTGATCCATATAATAGAGTTTCGCAGTTACCGAAAATACCATGGCAAAGAGAAAAATTACCACTCCATCCATTTTCCATTTCTAATGAACTTTTTGTTCCTTCTATAGCAATTTCAGCTTCTCTTCTATACATATCTTGTTCCGTAATTTCGAAGGCTCTTAACCTGGTAAGACCTATACCTGGAGAACCATGGCACCACGCATTCATATATTTTAGATCATACTTTGGTAAAGTTCCTTCTTTCACAATTTTTTTAAGTATATCAATTTCGCCATAAAATAAATATTCAGATAATTCTTTATGTCTGAAATCCGGCCAGTTTTGTTTTTTTGCATCAATAAACTGTCTTTCATATAAAAATGCCTGTTCAGCAGCATATAAATATTTTGAAAGTCCGGTTGCATTATAAATCTCAATTAATGCATGACCATAACCCGAAGCACCATGTGCTAATCCACAAAGATTTCTAAAGTTAGATATTTCCCCAAACCAAGACCATCCAACAGGCTCTTTATGGGCAGTCTTTATTATATTTTCACCGAGATTTATCGCAAGCTGCAAGCTATTTTCATTTTCAAATATACCTGAGAGAAGTATAGGGATTGCACCGGCAGCTCCACCAATAACATCTAATCCGGAATCTGTTTCTTCTTTTCCAATAAGAGATTTGATAATATCATAAGATTTGTTTATGAATTCTATTTTATCGTAATATTTGCCAATCTTTACTGCTAAATAAGCTATTCCTGTTTTTCCGCTGTGAAAACCGAAACTGTTTTTTGGTAGAGTTGATAATGTAGCCAGTGAAAATTTCAACCCTCCTTCTGCTGTATGTATAAATTTTATATTACCTGTTTGTTTTAATAATTCGCATAAGAATAATGATATTCCTGCTGTTCCCTGGTATATTGTTCCTCCAGCCGGTTCTGTTATTGAGATTCTATCTTTGGGTCTGGATTTATCATAGGTTCTGATCTCCCAAGTGCATTTATCTCCATCCCATAATGCAGTGTTGACTAATCTTTCCCCGATCCTGTTGGCAGTTTCAATAAAAGTTTCTTTATTAGTCATTTTCTATCTCGTATTCCATTTCATGTTTTATTTTCAGTGATTTAGCTATCAAGTATGATAAATATGATTCATCTTTAATAGAGATTCCAAGCCTGTTATTCATCATATGGATATAGCTTGGTATAATCATTTTTATGCAGTTCTGCCAATCTAGAATAACATTATTATTTTTATATACATTACCATTTAAAGAAAGATTTTTTAATTTTTCCGAAATCTTTGTTAAATATTTCCGGTACTCATCAAGATCTTCTGAAAGGCTATTCTTATCCTGAAGGCTCTGCCAAATAATATTTGTATACCCTATTAAAGTCTGCGACTGGATATCAAATCCATTATTAAAGGCCTCGGTATAGGATTTTTTTATTTCTTCATTACCTGCTAAAACTTTCAAATAATTATTTCCATAGTTCTCAATAAAATCCATAGCCCTATTTCTGTCCTTAATAAAAGTATAAAGTAAAATGACCATCGAGAGTAGTCCTTTACCCAATCTAGAAGAATATTCACCGTCAGGTATTTTTTTTATCAGTTTTACTGCGGTTTCACTTGAATAATAGAAAAATTCTTCTGCTATTCTTATAGCTTCAGTACCGCCATATCTATTTAATTCAGGCTCATATGATGTCCAAAAAAGTGGGCTATTACTAATAATATGCTGATCAAGATTTAGTGGTAATACTAATATATCCTGATCACTATAACCAGAAATATTTTTATCCAGCATTTGTTTAATTATATCTAAATAGGTTTGTTTACTATAAAATCTTAGTCTTACGTGGCTTCCGAATTCGCTGTATCTAATAAAAAAATATTTCTCAAATAGATCTTGCTTTTTACAAATTGAAATAAAAGGGGCCACAATATCTAAGATAACTTTGTCGCATCCAGGTTCGTAAATATTTCCATTGAAATAGATGTGTGCGCTTAACCAGTTTTTATGTTCTTCATCGTTATTCATTTTGCAAATTCCTTTGATTGCTCTTCAGTAATTTTTTGAACCATTTTTGGAAAGTTGAACTGGAAAATTTGTTCTGTTGAATATCCCTTACCATTAAACTTCGGAAGTTGTTCAGATGCTGGATATCTTTCTTCAATGGTTACTAAAAAATTTTTAAGATTTACAACAAGTTTTCCGAATAAATTCACTAACAACGGGTTGTAAAAATCAATAAACTGTGGTTTATAAAAATCCCGTGAAAATTTTGTATGTTTTTTAGTGATAGTATTTTCTTCAGGGTTATGCTCTGTGTTCTTATTCTGGCTTTCAGCTTCAATTTTTTTTTCATCGGGTTTTGATTCGGCAGCTTGATTTTCTTTTTCCTGGGCAGTTTCAGCTTCTATATCGTTTTTAGTTTTTTCTTTTTTATGTTCCTTAACAGGCAATGGTTTTATTTTAACAAAAACCTGATCAGGAATATTATTTTCAATTCTCCATCTGTTAACCCTTACAAAATAATCAGCAGTAGGTTCATCATTTTGTATCGATGGGAATAATTTGTAAGGTACAATCCACGTTTTCCTGGAAATGATAATTGAGTTTTCAAAAACTATTCGAGGCCTGTAGATAATTGATATAGTATCGGCTTTAATCTTCTCATTTGAATCTGTTTCATTGTTTGAACCAGCTACATCATTTTCGTTTAATTTTACATCACCCTCTGTGAGGGTTAGATTTTTCACCTTTTCTTTAGGGTATTCCGGCAATGTAATTGAGAAACTACTGGGAGGGCTAAATTTTGATAATAACTGAAAAAGAGGTGGTCTCATCATAGGATTTAAGAAACCTAAATCTACTGGAAGAATGTATTTATTACTCAATACATGTCTTAATTTTAAGGCATATAAATTGGTTTTATCGGGTTCAACAATAATATCTGTACATTTAATTTGTTCTTCCGCCATTCCTACTTCACTTGTTGGATAGCTTATTTCATATTTTAAAAGAGGTGGGTGTAGATTAGCATTAAAATTTTCATCTCCGCTTATTTCTGCAATTATCTCATCAGATAGTGAATTATTTATTTTGTACAAATCTTGCTGAATATCCTGATCAAACAACCTTAAAAATCTTGAAAAATATTTGCCATAGCCAAGCAGATATTTACCATCGTTAACAATCATCCGGGAGTTCCATGGATCTTTTGAATATAAAATAATTTGTGCAAATACAGATACAGATACAGAGGTATCAGACGTTTCGGGAATATTTTTAATTATTTTTTTAATATCATTAGTACTAAAATTTATTTCATTAGCATTAAGATTATCCTGCCACTTTTTAATAATAAAATTTTGTAATGAATTATGAACGTTTTGAATATTTTTTACTATCTGAAGATTAAAAGGGTTAGAAAAATTATAATTTCTTAGTTCTTCTTTAGATTGTCCACTCTGTGCCTTTCTCTGTTTTTCAAGATGTTCTTTGAAATGCTCGCGGTAATAATCTTCATAAAATTCTAATAAAGTTATCTCCCCACTTTTATCTTTGTAAAACTCATCAAAGAAATGTCTCATAGAAGCCTGTTCGGTACGAGGATATGCTACTTTACTTGTAAATTTGATAAAATTCACCAAACTTTTCGATATAGAATCCAAATAATTTGGATTAATTACAGCTGATGACTCAGATGTAGCATCTTCATAGAAGGGCAAATCAGTTATTAGATTTAATTTAACATTTATTTTTTTGAAATAGTCTTGAATTAGCTTTTTCATTTTATTAAGTTCTATTGAACGTTGATTTACTTCCTCACCTGCATAACATTTTATCTTGTTATCTATTTCTCTTAAAAAATCTACTGTTTGTTTTGTATCTTGAGTATCAACTGCATTTAGAATTTTACATAATTCTCTTGCCCACTCTATCTGTTGTTCAGGTATACCGATTTTAAATCTCAAAAAACCTAGTTCTAAAAGTTTATCGAGGTATTGGATTATTTCATCAATTGTTGCGGCAATTTCAGAATCTGAAGAAAGAAGTTTTACTAATTCCTGGTATTCAATTGAAGAATGTCCTGATAAAATTTCTATTAAAAAATCCAGTACAGGGTTTTGACTAAGTCTTTGAAATATTTCTCTATTTTCTAGTGAGGTTAAATAAAAGAATACTTCTCTTTTTTTCTCTATAGTCTGGTTTATTTCAATTTTTAACTTTTGTCTTACTTCCTTTTCTTTAATTAAATAACTAAGAATATTAGCATATAAACCTTTGTTTATAGTTATCAGGCTCTTCTTTT
>CAZAOG010000092.1:0-11945 GCA_964486645.1 uncultured Ignavibacteriaceae bacterium
TAAGTAATTACAAAACATATTAATTTTTAACTTTTAAATACTGAATGCTGAATAATTTATTATCGTCCATCCAAACACGTTTTACATCAAATCTGCTGCCGGCAATATTTTTAAAATCTTCCGGTGTGTATTTATAAGAATATTCGGTTATTATATGTTCGCCCTTATAAAATGAAAAGTCGGATTGACCGATTTTTACAACGTGAGCTTCGGTACTTACCAGATGCATTTCTATTCTTCCGAATTTTTCGTTAAAAAATGCAAAATGCTTAAATTTATTTAAATCAAAATCGGTGTTTAATTCGGCATTTATATGATTTAAAATATTAAGGTTGAATTCGGCGGTTATTCCTTTTTTATCGTTATAAGCCGCTTCGAGAATCCGTTTATCTTTCCTTAAATCCACACCTATTATAAGTCCTCCGTTTTCTCCGGCAATATCAGCTATTCTATTTAAAAATTCTTTAGCGGCAGGCAGTGTAAAATTACCGATAGTAGAACCCGGAAAATAAACCGCGCGGTGACTGTAAGGTTTATCGATAACCGGTAATTCAAAATACTTTGTGTAATCGGCAGCCAGGGGGAATATGTTTATATGCGGGTATTCGTCCTTTAAAATTTTAGAGGAATGAATTAAATGTTCTGAGGAAATATCCACGGGAATGTAACCTGCCAGTCCGGGAATGTGATTTAGTAATAATTTAATTTTTCGGCTGCTTCCGCTCCCCAATTCTATCAGCATAGTACCTTCGCCTAAAAGTTCTCCCATTTCTTTTATATTGTCCTGCATTATCTGCATTTCGGTTCTGGTGGGATAGTATTCTTCCAGTTCACAAATTTCATCAAATAACCGAGAACCTCTCTCATCATAAAATAATTTACTGGGCAGAATTTTCCGGTGCCGACTTAACCCGGTTAAAACATCGGATAATATATCGCCCTTTGTAACTTCTTCTGTTTTTATTTTTATTTTCATTTTTTTATCAAGCATCTTTTGCAAGTCTTAAGCCCATAAACTGCCAGCGTGAATGCGGAGGGAAAAAATTGCGGTACGTTTTTCTTATGTGATTTGAAAAAGTAGCACACGATCCGCCGCGAAGCACCATTTGTCCGGACATAAACTTTCCGTTATATTCGCCCAAAGCACCGGGCAAAGGTTTATAACCGTGGTATGGCAGGTAAGAGCTTTGAGTCCACTCCCAGACATCTCCGTACATTTGTTTTAAGTTTTTCTCGTTAGAATTTTCACAAGAAACGGGGTGAAAATATCCGTTATCAACAAAATTACCGTTTATCTGTAATTCATCCGCAGCAATTTCCCATTCCGCTTCGGTGGGCAGTCTGCCGCCCGCCCATCTTGAATACGCTTCCGCTTCGTAATAACTAACGTGCGAAACGGGTTCGTTGGGAGAAACTTCCTTTAAACCCGCCAATGTAAAATGCCGCCATTTTCCGTCTGTTTTTTTCCAATAAAGCGGCGCATCCCAATTTTCTTTTTCAATAACAGCCCATCCGTCCGAAAGCCACAATTCTTGTTTTTTGTATGCACCCGATTCGATAAATTCGATATATTCTTGATTCGTTACCGTCCTTGTTCCCAATTTAAAAGGATGAATATATTCGTTGTGAACCGGAGTTTCATTATCATAACAAAAACTCTTCCCCGAATTTCCGATTTGACAGACCCCGCCTTTGAACGTATTCCAAGTTAAAGTTTTAAACTCTCCTTCGGGCAGATCAACGGATGAATAAACAGGGTTAAGAGGATTGAACGACAGTACGTGTTTTATATCGGTTAAAAGCAACTCCTGGTGCTGCTGTTCGTGATTTAAACCGATTTCAACAACGGGTGCATACTTTTCAAATATTTCATCCGAGCAGTTTTCTAAAAATTCAATCAGGTTTTCGTTTACAAATTTTCTATATTCGTAAACTTCCTCAACTGTCGGGCGGGAAAGTACACCCCGGTTTGCCCTTACAAATCTTTTGCCTATCAAAACGTAATACGAATTAAAAATATATGTGTATTTGGTGTTTATCGATTTATAATTTTTAACCGCCTTATCTAAAACAAAAGCTTCAAAAAACCAGCTTACGTGTCCGAGGTGCCATTTGGTCGGACTTACATCCGGCATAGACTGAACGACAAAGTCCTCTGTTTTTAAAGGCTTGGTCAATTCTTCGGAAAAAGAACGGACGTTTTTAAACTTTTCAATCAGTTTTTCTCTGGCTGAACTTTTTTCGAATTTAATTGTATCGGAAGAATTTTTCAGTGCTTCCATTTCCTGCCCCCGATATCATTTAAATGAATGATTTTTTAATCCTTTTAATTATTTAACTCAATATAATTTATCACAATTAAAGAAAATAAAATGTTAAGGATTTTACATTTTGTCATAAAGTTTCTTTCAGCCAATTTAATATTTCATTTTTAACTTGGGGACGGTCTTTAAAGATGCTTACACCGTGAGCAGACGAATTTGCGACTGCTTCTATTTTTTTAGGAGGTTTTGTTATTTTATATAATTCTCTTGCCCACTGAACTCTTTTTCCGTTCTGGTCTTCATCGGAAGCGATGTAAAATATTGATCTTAAATTAAGCTCTTTTTCTCCGCTCAGATTTTCAACCGCCGAAGTTTTGGCGGAAATTGCAACTGCGGTTTTAATATTCATTTTTGAAATTCCGACACAAGCTAAATTAGCGCCTATGGAAGCACCAATAATACCTATCCTATCCGAATCAACATTGTCATAATCTTTTAGAAATTCGATAGCTGCAAACAGATCGTGCGGGGCTTGGTTCGGATCGTTGAACAAAGCATAAATATTACCAACTTTATCGGATTCACCGTGTCCTCTTATATCATAAGCCAATACAATGTAGTTTTGTTTTACAAGCTGTTCAAAAAAACCGTACCACTCGCTTTTATCGGAACCGCCTTGGTGAATTAAAATTACGGCGGGAATATCATCGTCAATACTTTCCGGTTTTCCGATAATTGCGCTGATGTTAAAATCATCGTCGGTTGTAAATTTTATTTTTTCTCTTTCAACTTTTATTTCATTTGTCTGAGCAGATGTTACGTTATATGCATAAACTGAAATTAAAATCAAAAACAAATAAAAAAAGGTTTTATATAAATCCCTGTAAAAAATACGTTCGGGTTTTTTAAACATAAATCATGCCCAATTATTTTAAATATAATATTTTTGATGATATTCTTCGGCTTTATAAAATGTTTCCAAAGGAAATATTTGGGTAACAATATCGGAATTAAACATTCCGCCGTTCTGTAATTTTTCCTTAATGTCTTCTGCTGTTTGCTGCTGCTCTTTGTTATGCGTTAAAATAATAGATCTGTATTGAGAACCTATATTCGGTCCCTGCCTGTTTTGTACGGTTGGATTATGTATGCTCCAAAATACATTCAACAATTCCGGATAAGACACAATTTCGCTGTCAAATTCTATCCGGAGTACTTCGGCGTGACCGGTGCCGCCGGAACATACGTCTTTGTAGGCCGGATTTTTAAAATTACCGCCGGCATAACCGACAACCGTGCCGACGACACCTTTCAACTTATCGAACTCTGCCTGTACGCCCCAAAAACAACCGGCTCCGAATGTAGCTTTTTCAGTCATTATTAATATTTAGGCTCAATTCCCAAATTATAAAATACAAACGACCAAATATCAGCCTGCTCGTCTATTATTTTGGATGTAGGTTTACCGGCTCCGTGACCTGCGCGTACGCCTATTCTTATTAAAACAGGATTATTGCCTTTGTATTTTTCCTGAAGAGTTGCCGTGTACTTAAATGAATGTCCCGGAACAACCCTGTCATCGTGGTCCGCTGTTGTAACAAGCACGGCAGGATAATTCAATCCGCTTTTTATGTTATGCAGAGGAGAATATTTATACAGCGCTTGGAATTGGAGAGAATCGTCGCTGGAACCGTAATCGGAAACCCAAGCCCAGCCGATGGTAAATTTTTGAAAACGAAGCATATCCATCACACCAACTGCGGGCAGTGCAACGCGGAACAAATCCGGTCGTTGATTAATAACGGCGCCGATTAACAAGCCACCGTTAGAACCGCCTGCCGAAACCAATCTATCGGCAGAAGTGTATTTGTTATTTATCAGATATTCGGCTGCGGCAATAAAATCATCGAACACATTTTGTTTGTTTAATTTTGTTCCGGCTTTGTGCCAATCTTCACCGTATTCTCCGCCGCCCCGTAAATTAGGCATTGCAAATATTCCGCCTTGTTCCAGCCAAATGAGTCTGGAAGAACTAAAAGTAGGTGTAAGACTAATATTAAACCCGCCGTAACCGTAAAGGTAGGTAGGATTGCTGCCGTCTAATTTTATGTCTTTTTTATAAACAATAAACATTGGAACTTTAGTACCGTCTTTGCTTTTATAAAAAACTTGTTTTGTTTCGTAGGGAGAAAAATCAAAATCCAATTTGGGCTGACGAAACAATGTTGACTTACCGGAGTTAACTTCAAATTTATAAATAGACGGCGGATAAGTAAAAGAAGTAAACGTATAGAAAGCTATATTGTCTTCCTTTCTGCCGGAAAATCCTCTAACCGTACCCAACGCGGGAAGTTTAATTTCTTTTTCAAATTTACCGTTTAAAGAATACATATAAATGTGGCTGCTTGCATCTTTCATATAGTTGGCAATAATTTTACCGCCGATTATTTGAGCCGAACGCAGTACATCCTCTTTTTCGGGTATTATTACTTTCCAATACTTTTCACTTGAACGGTTGGGATTGATTAAAACCAATCTGTTTTTAGGTGCGTTTTTATCCGTTAAAACCAGCAGTTTGTTTCCGATGTTATCAATAACCGAATAGTTATTATCAAAATTTGAGATTATGGTTTTAAATTTCGAATAAGGTCTGGAAAGATCTTTAACGTATAACGCGTTATTGCTCGTCCCTTTTGAAGAATAGATAATAAGATATTTTTCATCATCCGTTGTTTGGGCATAAAAAGTCATCTTCGGATTATTTCTGTCGCCGAAAATTCTTTTATCGTTTTTTTGATCGGTGCCTAATTTGTGGTAGTAAACCGTATGGAATTCATTAGACGAAGTCAGTTCCTTACCTTTGGCGGGTTTGGGATAACGGCTGTAAAAGAAGCCGTCTTTATACCATGAGATACCCGAAAATTTTATCCATTTCAAATGATCTTTTAATTTTTTCTTGGTAGATATATTCATTACATAATATTCATTCCAATCCGAGCCGCCCGACGCAGTACCGTATGCAAAATATTTTCCGTTTTTAGAAATTGCATAACCTCGCAGCGCAATAGTTCCGTCCTCTTTTAATTTGTTCGGATCTAAAAATAATTCCGGCGTGCCGTCCAGCCCTTTTTGAATATAGAGTACGCTTTGGTTTTGCAGCCCGTCATTTTTAAAGAAAAAATAATTTTTCCCGCCCCTAAAGGGTGCCGAATATTTTGGGTAGTTGAATAATTTTGAATATCTTTCTCTTATTTTATCTCTGAAAGGTATATTGCTCAAATAATTAAATGTGATCTTGTTTTCTTCTTCTACCCATTTTTTTACGGCTTGACTTGTATCGTTTTCAAGCCATCTGTAAGGGTCTTCTACAATCGTACCGAAATAATTATCGGATACATCAACCTTTTTGGTTTTCGGATATTCTATTTTATTGTGAACAACATTGCAGGAACTTACTAAGAAAATTAAAAGCAAAGAAAAAGTTAAAATTCTTTTCATGGGTAAATCTCCAATAGTTTTATGAAGGTAAAACGAATAATAACAATATTTTGCACAATTGAGCAAGTAAAAAATCTATTAAAGAATTAAATCTTATTTCAGCAGATTCATAAATTCTTCATTTTTCGATAGAAAGTAGTTTATGTACGGACAAGTAGGTATAACTTTTAAGTTGTTTTTTTTGGCGTAGTTAAACCCTTCTCTTACAATTTTTTCCGCAAGCCCTTTCCCTCTAAGTTCGGGGGGCGTATAAGTATAAACAAAATCAATTACATCCTCTCCTCTGAAAGCATAGCGCAAATAAGCTTCTTTCCCGTCAATCTTAACTACAAATATGTTGTTTGTTTTATCGTTTGTTATTTCCATTATATTTCCTTTTATAATTTGTACAAAAAACTATAACAATGAAACGGAAATAATTAGCCGTTAGTTGACAAAGATTGATTTTGGGCAAAAATATTTGTTTTATCGTTTTGAATAATCAAAAATCAAACTCCATAAGAGTGGAATTACACTAAAACGAAATACGACTACTAAAAAACCAAACTCCTAATGAGTGACATATATAAAACATTTTTTTTAGTTTTAAAATCCTAAATAGATAATTACTTGTAGCAGTAATATTTCACCTCTTCGAGGTTTTATTTTCTGTTTTGATTTCGTGGTTTTAAAATAATTTCAACCCTTTGGGTTTTATAGTTTGTGCGTTTTATAATTTTATAACAATTTCACCCATCCGCGGTTTGCCGAAAAAAGATTTCCGGAATCTTGGATTTGCTTTGGTTTATGCTTTTAAATGATTCCACATAATCTATCCGGGGTAACTTAAAGGGTTAAAAAATTTGTTTGCTGATATTGATATAAATAGATTTAAATACAAAAAATTTAAGATTTTAAAATCTTCATTAAAAGAGGTATTAAAATGAAATTTGACCCCGCTAAAGCATTAAAAAATTATTTGGTTTTCGGTGAATACGGAGGTGTAAACCCTTCAATTACCGATTCTTCAACTTATACTTTTTTAGACCCTGAAAGAATGGAAGAAATTTTTGAAAACGAAATTGAAGGATGTTTTTTATACTCCCGCCATTGGAATCCGATAAACAAGGAACTTTCCGAAGCGCTTGCAAGAATGGAAGACACGGAATCCGCTCAGGTAGTTGCTTCTGGTATGGCTGCAATTAGCTCAACCGTTTTACAATTGTGTAATACAGGCGATGAGATAATCTCAAGTCACACTATTTACGGAGGTACTTATGCTTTTTTCAAAAATTATCTGCCCCGGCTTGGCATAAAGGTAAAATTTGTAAATACAAATGATTTGGAAGAAGTTGAAAAAGCGGTAAGCGAAAAAACAAAAATTATTTACTGCGAAAGCGTAAGCAATCCCTTGCTTGAGATTGCCAACATTCCGGAACTCGGCAAAATTTCCAAAAAGAATAACATTAAGTTAGTTATCGACAATACTTTCAGCCCCATGATAATCACCCCTTCTCATTTGGGAGCGGATATAGTTGTACACAGCTTAACAAAATTTATAAACGGAACAAGTGATTGTGTTGCGGGCTGTATCTGTGCACCAAAAGAATTTATCGATTCGCTTACGGATGTTACCTGCGGAACAACAATGCTGCTGGGTCCCGTATTGGATAGTTTTCGTGCGGCAAGTATTTTAAAAAACATTCATTCTTTGCACATCAGAATTAAACAACACAGTCACAACGCACAATACCTTGCCGATAATTTTGAAAAGATCGGAATAAAAGTATATTACCCGGGATTAAAATCGCACAAGCAGCACAATCTTTTCATAGAATTAAAAAATCACGGTTTTGGCTACGGCGGTATGATGGTTTTGGATATGGAAACACGCGAGAACGCACAAAAACTGATGGTTAAAATGCAGGAGGAAAAAGTGGGTTATATGGCTGTAAGTTTGGGTTATTTTAAAACTTTATTCAGTTCACCCGGACACAGCACGTCATCCGAGATTCCAAAAGAAGAGCAAATTAAAATCGGTATCAGCCCGGGATTGGTCAGAATGTCAATCGGTTTGGATAACGATATCGAAGACACTTTTAATTCAATAAAAAAATGTTTGGTTGAAATCGGTTGTTTGAAAACGTAAAAAGTTACAGCCGTTAAATACGCGGTATTCAATATTTAAATTTCCGCGTCTTTTATCTTACGTTTCGTACATCGGTGTGCGGGTCTTTATTTATTCGTTTATTGATTTTTTACTAACTTAGTTTTACATTAAATACACAATTAAAGATAATAAAATAAGCTATTAGCTTGGCTATAAATTCTAATTTAACAGATACCAAATTAATGCAGCGGGTTGCCAATTATGACTCGAAGGCACTCGAAATATTATACGACAGATATTCCCCTCTTCTTTATACGGTAATTAAAAAAATAGTCGGTGAAAAAGAATTAGCAGAAGAAATTTTGATTGAAGTTTTCGCAATTATCTGGCGTAAAATTGAACTGTATAAAACCCAAAAAGACAACCCTTATACCTGGTTGGTTTGCCTTACAAGAAACAAAGCCGTTGACGTTGTAAGAAGAAACAAGGGACAGATAAAAAATATTCATTACACCGATGAATACGAAAACAGGTTTATAATCCCCAAGCTTTCGCAAAACATCGATTCTCTTGACTTGGAAACGGCTTTTTCAATTAGCGGTAACGTTGAAAACGCACTTAACAATTTAACCGATGCACAGCAGTACGTTCTTTATTTGGCATATTACGAAGGGTTAACTCAACAACAAATTTCCGAAAGGCTGAACATTCCTTTGCAAACGGTTGTTTCCAAAATTAAAATAGCATCTAATAATTTAAGAGAAAATCTTTTAAGCGAAGGAGAAGAATGACAATCGAAGAAGATTATCGGGAATTGATTTATGCCTTTGCCTTCGGATGTTTGGACCTTGACGAATATTCTAAGTTTTTAGATTATCTAACAACCGACACCAATTTTAATTGGAACGAACTCGGCGAATATCAAAATCTTGCCGCACTGCTGCCCTCAATACTTACAATTGAAAATCCGGATGCCGGCGTAAAAGCCAAAGTAGCCAAAAAACTTTATTCCTTCAAAGATGAAATAAGGGCAAAGAAGAAAAAACTTACTATTGAGACCGCAGAAAATGTGTCTGATTTGAAAGAACCCGTTGTAAATATAGAACCGGAAAAACCCGAGCCTTCCATTGTTGAGCATAAAGAAGAAATAGTAAAAGAGAATATCAAAATTGACAACGAAGAAGTTGAGGTGGTTGCGCCCGAAAGAAAAACCGAAGAAATTTTCAGACCTTCTCAGGCAACGCAGTTAAGAGGACGTGATATCAAATCGTTTTTGAATAAGATAAAGAAAACGGAAGAAAAGAGTTCCGCTCCTCAAAAGGAAGCATCGGAAGAAGAAAAAATTATTCTCCCCCGGGAAGAAATAAAATTAGAGGAAGAAAAACCTGCCGATAAAGAGAAAGTTGTTGTTGAAGAAAAGACAGAGAAGTCAAAGAAAAGTCCTTACGTTCCTTACAGAGAAAGAAGAGCCTATGCCGAATCGAAAAACAAAAATTATTCTCCGATAATTTTTCTTTTATTTATTTTAATGGCAGTCGGTTTTCTCTGGCTTTATTTTTCCACTTCATCTCAAACGTCTAAATTACAACAGGAAATTAATAAATTAACATATCAGATAAGCACTCTTTCCACTTCATTTAAAAAGAACAACGACCTTCAGGAAATTTTAACGACAAAAAATGTTGTGGTTGTTAATCTTGTTCCTACAAGATTGGGAAACAAGGGCTACGGAAAACTCATTATCAGCTTCGATAAGAATAAAGGTTTTTTCCAAATGTTTAATATGCCCGAATTGGAAAAGAGCAAGTCTTACCAGCTTTGGGTAAATGTTTCAAGAAGTTATTTCTCACTCGGAATTTTTCCGCCCAATGAAAATTCCGACTATTATCCGTTCAAACTCCCGCAGCTTTCGGGCAAACAGACAATTAGATTTTTAGTTTCGAAAGAAACAAAATTAGGGGCGGAAAGACCCGGAAAATTAATTTACCTGAAAGGAAAACTTTAAGTTTTCTTTCAATTATTTTTTTGTATAATTATATAAAAAAAGAAACGTTGCGGCTATCAGTAAAATAACCGTCCAGAAACTTAATGCCAAATTTTTTACTGCGGTAAAAAAAACAAGCAGATTAAATTCGCCCGAAAACAAAATGTAAACAAAACCCGCAAGCCAAAATGCTATTGATAAAACAAGATTCTTCTTATTCGAAAGTTTATCCGTAAAAAGAACGAAAAATCCCGCTCCCAGAATAAACAAAAAAGAAGGCGTGATTAAATTGCCTGTTTGTTCAAAATCAAAATTACTTAAAATAAAAAGAACTAATCCAAGCAAAAAAATTACTGTTCCCGTAAATAAAACAGCTCTTTTTTCATTACCGAATGAAATGAAAACCATGCTTATACCGAGTGTAAAACCGTAATAGCTCAATAATTCAAGCAAACTTGAATGTACAAATCCTATAAGCCACAGCAATAAAATGAAAATAAAAAAAGAGGTTAAGTAGGTTATAATTTTAGAATAGGTATCCACGTTTTACAAATTATTATTTCAAAATATGAGTTAAAACAAACTAAATTAAAATCCTTTGATATTCAATAATATAAAAAAAGAGTTATCACATAAGTGGTAACTCTTTTTAAATAAAGCATACTTATTCGGTTAAATAATTCCTTTTTCTTTTAAAACGGTTTCAACCGTTATCGGTCCTATTTCCTGCAAGTCGTATTTAACTCTTGTATGAGGTTTGTTGATTTTGATATATCTTCCAAGATCAATCGGAGTGCCGATTACAACCGAATCACATTTTGTTTTATTAATTGTGGCTTCCAAGTCTTTCATCTGCGCACTGCCGTAACCCATTGCAGGAAGCAGAATCCCGATGTTGGGATATTTTTTATAGGTAGCCGTAATTGATTTTACCGTATAAGGACGAGGATCAACTATTTCCTTTGCGCCTAATTTTTCTGCTGCAACCGTACCCGCACCGTATTTCATTTCACCGTGGGTTAGGGTCGGTCCGTCTTCTACAACAAGCACTCTTTTTCCTCTTATTAAATTCGGTTTCTCAACCATTACAGGGGATGCGCCTTCAATAATGGTTGCGTTCGGATTTACTTCCCGAATATTATCTATTACATCCAATATATCTTCCGCATCAGCCGAATCAATTTTGTTGATAATTGCCGCATCAGCCATTCTTAAAGACGTGTTGCCGGGATAGTAATACATTTCGTGTCCGGGTCTGTGCGGGTCAACAACGGTAAAAGTAACATCCGATTTGTAGAATGAAAAATCGTTATTTCCGCCGTCCCACAAAATAACATCCGCTTCTTTTTCGGCTTCTCTTAAAATTGCTTCGTAATCAACACCGGCGTAAATAACTCCGCCTCTTGCAATATGCGGTTCGTATTCTTCAATTTCTTCGATAGTACATTTGTGTTTTTTAAGATCCGAATATTTTGCAAAGCGTTGAACTTTCTGTTTTACAAGATCGCCGTAAGGCATCGGGTGACGAATAGCAACTACCTTTTTACCTGCGGCAGTTAATACTTCAACAATTTTTCTGGATGTTTGTGATTTTCCGCATCCTGTTCTTACTGCAAGTACCGAAACAACCGGCTTGGTACTTTTAACCTGTGTTTCTTCTGCGCCGAGCAGCCTGAAAGATACCCCCGCAGCATTAACTATGGATGCTTTGGTCATCACATATTCAAATTGAACATCCGAATAAGAAAAGACTACTTCGTCAACTTTGAATTTTTTTATCAGTTTTTCAAGGTCTTTTTCTTCGTAAATTTTTATTCCTTTCGGGTAAAGTTTGCCCGCCAACTCTTTGGGATATACTCTTCCGTCAATGTTGGGAATTTGAGTAGCCGTGAAAGCTACAACGTTGTAGTCTTCGTTATCTCTGTAGAAAACATTAAAATTATGGAAATCACGTCCGGCGGCTCCCATAATAAGAATATTTTTTCGTGCCATATATCTAACTCCTTTATTTCGCGTTTATATAATTATAAATTATTGTCTTGTGTATTCAAAAAATCAATCTTTAAAAATATGCTTTTTTTATGAGAAAATCTTTTTTACGGGATGAACA
>CAZAOG010000093.1:0-4502 GCA_964486645.1 uncultured Ignavibacteriaceae bacterium
TTATTTCCGTTGACTTTGTTTGGGGAACGAAAATGAATATGGCAATGCTTGCAATGCGGGAAAAGTTGGATAACATTCGTTTTGTGCTGCCGCGAGAGGCAGGCAGACCTACAATTGTAAAATCAGATCCTTCGGCTTCACCTATTATGAGTTTGGTGTTAGCGTATAAAGGAAATCCGTCTTCGTCTCCAAAAAGCGGGGACTACGCCGGACAGGAAAGAAAAAAGTTAAAAGTAAAAAGTGTAAGGAATAAATATTCGGCTTCCGTTATTAGTCAGCAGGCGACCGGTATTGAATTTGTAACTCATAATTCTCCGTATCCCGCAATTAAACGTTTAATTGATTTAAAAGAAGCTGGAAGAGTTATATTCAGAAGAAGGCTTGAGCAATTGGATGGTGTGGCACAAGCTGTGGTAACCGGCGGACTTGAAAGAGAAATTTTGGTTGAAGTAAAACCAGCTAAGTTAATTGCGTATAATATATCGTTTAATGAAATTGAAGACGCATTGAAATCCGCTAATATAAATATGCCTTCCGGTTCAATAAGGAAAGGGCTTTTCCGTTATTCGCTTAGAACTATCGGTGAATTCAGAAATATTAAAGACATAAAAAAAACAATAATAAAACGGGATAATAACGGCAATGTTATTTACCTTAGTGCTATAGCAAGTGTAAAAGAGAATTTTAATGACCGCAAAGGTCTAACCCGCTTAAACGGTGAGGAAACCGTAGGACTTTTAATTTTCAAAGAGCCGGATGCCAATACCGTAACCGTGGCTCAGAAAGTGAAAGAAACTTTAATTTCGCTGAAAAATGAATACCCGGAATATAATTTAATAGTTGTTACAGACCAATCGCGGTTTATTCAAAACTCAATTGCAAACGTTAAGCAGTCAATTTTTTACGGGGGTATTCTTGCGGTTATTGTGCTGTTCTTTTTTCTCGGCAGCATCCGCAATATTTTAATCATCGCAATTACAATTCCCGCATCGCTTGTGCTTACTGTTCTGTTGATGTTTTTATTCAAAATAAATTTTAATATTATCTCGCTCGGCGGTGTTGCCGTTGGTATCGGTATGCTGCTGGATAATGCAATAATTGTTCTTGAAAATATAGTTAGGCATAAAGGTAAAGGTCTTCCTTTACGCCGTGCAGCTTTAACCGGAACGGAAGAAGTTACAATGCCTATTGTTGCTTCAACTTTAACAACGCTCGCCGTATTTGTGCCTTTGCTGTTTATTGAAGGTATTGCAGGCGAGTTGTTTGAAGACCAATCGTATGCAATTATATTTTCCTTAAGTGCTTCCATAATTGCTTCCATTACATTAATTCCTATGCTCGCTTCCCGGAGAAAAATATTCTCTTTTAAGAACAAAGAAGAGTTTGGCAAAAATTACGTTAATATCAAATATATTAAAGATAAGTCAATAGTTTATAAAACATTATTCTGGCTGAAATTTCCCTTTATAGCTGCAGCAAAATCTTTATTTCTAATTGTTATTAAAACTTCATTTTTCATATCAAAAATATTTAATAATGTATTCAATAAGTTTTTCCATAAAGTAAATGTATGGCTAAAACACTTTATGGATATTTATGAAAGACTGCTGGAATGGTCTTTGGAGAACAGAAAAAAAGTGCTGTCGATAACTTTGGCTTTACTTATTATGGCAATATTAGCTGCGGTTGAAATGAAAAAAGAATTTATTCCGCCGGCGCCTCAAAGTGATTTTATAGTTGAACTTGATTACCCGAAAGGAACATCGCTTAAAGGAAACGCAGTAATAACTTCAAAAATTGAACAGGCGGTTTTAAGCTTAGAGCATGTTGCGGATGTGGTTTCAAATATAGGCAGAGTAAATGAATTCGACTTTTTGAATAAGGACCAAATGGATGTTAATAAAACAAATATGATAGTTAAGCTGGATTCGTATAAAAATTATTATCCGGTACGGAAAAAGTTGACAAACATTGTAAAAAATCTCGGCAGAACTAAATATACTTTCAAAAAAGTTAAGTCAACATATTCGGAATTACTTAATCCTACAGAAAACGACATTGTAATAAAAATTAAAAATAAAAATTTAACCAGGGCTTATAAAACTGCAGGAATATTTTTAATTGATATAAAAAAGGGAAAAACAGGGGGAATAACGGATTTAAGACTCGGTGTAGAACGGGGAACGCCTGAATACATAATTACCATTGATAGGGATAAAAGTGCATCTCTCGGTGTTGATGTTTCGGATGTTGCCGGTCAGATTGTTTATTTGGTTAAAGGGAAGAAAGCCGCATCATTTTCGGATTTCGATAAAAAAATTTCGATTATTTTGAAAACACCTGCCGGCGATAGGGATAATATTAATGACATCATAAACAGCTATGTAAAAATTAAGGGTAAAGAGATACTTATTAAAGATGTGGTTGATTATAAATTCACCGAAAGCTATAACGAAATATGGCACGAAAACCAGACCAGAACGGTTTTCCTTTATGCGAATATTAAAAATATAAGTCTCGATAAGGCTGTTTCAGAGCTGAAAAAATTAGAAGAGCAGTTACCGAAAGTTCCGGGTCAGGTTATAACAATAGGCGGTGCAAATGAAGAAATACGGACTTCGTTTTCCAAATTATATATTTCCCTTTTAATTTCAATTTTTTTAATGTATATGGTTTTAGCAATGGAATTCGAATCGTTCCTTTTCCCTTTTATTATTATTTTGTCGGTACCAATGGGATTGATAGGCGGCATTCTTGCCCTGTTTATTTTCGGTCAGAGTATAAATGTTATATCGTTAATCGGTTTAATCATTTTGATAGGAATTGCAAATAACGATGCGGTTGTAAAAGTTGAATTTATAATGAGAAAAAGAGCCGAAGGTTTACCTTTGCGGGAAGCTATAATTCAAGCCGGTAAAGATAGGTTCAGACCTATAGTTATGACTTCCTTAACAACAATTTTTGCACTTATTCCAATGATTTTAAGTTTGGGAGCCGGGGCGCAATTAAGGAAATCATTATCTATTGCAATTGCAGGAGGTTTAATTACATCAACATTATTAACTTTAATAATTATCCCGGTTTTTTATTCATATTTGGAAAGGTGGTCAATAAAAAAGTTTAATAATCAAAAAGTGAATTTGTATTAATTATGTTTTAGTTTCAAACTAATGAATATTTATTAACTAATTATAGATAATCGAAATGAAAATTAAATTAAAATACATTGTAACGGTACTACTTTTAATTGCTTTGGGAGTCATCGCATATTCATCTATTTCGACAAAAGTTGATGATAAAAAAGATACTGAAAATGTAAATGTCGATTACGGTAAGCTTGATGAAATAATTTTTGATGTTAAGACCGTTAAAGTTATTAAAGGTGATTTGATTGAAAGAATAACCGCAAACGGAACAATAAAAGCGAACAAAGAATTGGATGTGGTATCGAAAATTAATGGTATTATTAAAGAATTAAATATTTACGAAGGTAAATCCGTTAAGAAAAACGACTTGTTGATAAAATTAGATGACAGAGAGGTTCAAATAGCTGTAAAAGAAGCACAGGACAAACTAATTGAAGCAAAAGTTGAATATTTCTTGTTGTCAAAAGAATCTCCAACTGATACAGCCAAAAATGCTGCTGCAGAAAAAATAAAAAAACAAATGCAAATTCTTGAAGATAATTTTAATAAAGGTTTAATAATTAAAAATGATTATTTAAAAAAGAAAAGTGATTTGGATATGAAACTTATTTTTGCCGGTGCCAGGCGAAATGATTTAATATTAAATAAAAGCGGTTATTCACGTGCTATTAATTCAATTGAAAGGGCTAAATTAAACTTGGCATACACGGAAATAAGAGCACCTTTTAACGGAGTTTTGGGAGATGTTAATCTTGTAGTTGGTCAGCATATTACTTCCAATACTAAATTATTTAAACTATTTGATATTTTTAATCTTAAACTTTATGTCAATGTTCTTGAAGACGAAATTGATAAAATAAAAATAGGCAATGTTGCCCAAATAAAGATTAATGCTATTCCGAATACCGAGTTTACGGGTAAAGTTATATTTGTTAGTCCGTATGTAGATTCCGAAACTAAAACCGCACAAGCTATAATAAGCATAAAGAACAAAGACAATAGGATTAAACCCGGGATGTATGCAAAAGCGAGTATTGAAGTTAAAAGATTAAATAACAGAATACTTGTACCTAAAGAAGCATTGCTTGTAAGAGACAAAAGAAATCTTGTTTTTACTGTTGAAGATAGTTTGGCTAAGTGGAAGTATGTAGATATCGGCGAACAAAATGATAAATATATTGAAATACTAAAAGGTGTAAAAGTAGGAGATGATGTAATTGTTAAAGGGCAGTTTAATTTAGCCCACGATGCAAGAGTTAAAGTGATGAACAAGGGAACAACTGAATGAAGAACAATTGAACAACTAAATGAGGAATAACTGAACATTTAAATAAAATATTTGAGAATGGTATGAAA
>CAZAOG010000093.1:4602-11923 GCA_964486645.1 uncultured Ignavibacteriaceae bacterium
AAATATTTGAGAATGGTATGAAAGAAAAGAAATTTGATCTTGATGTGCGGCTGATGGAACATCAGGCAGTGTCCTGATTTTCAATTCGGTTACTTACTAGTTGATTTTGCGGGAGAAAAATTTATTTAAAAAATGATGTAATTTACCGTAACTTTTTTATTTCCATTTTTGAACTTAAATAACTATTTTGAATTATGATAAAGAACACGATAAATATTATTAATGACCTAAAACTATTGTTAGAACATAACTATCATGATTTTAAAGGACTTTATTTTTTCGGGTCTAGGGTAAAAGGTGGTTCTACCGCAAAATCTGATTATGACTTAGCATTAATTTTCGGTAGAAAAATTAATAGAAGTTTTAGGGATGAAATTATTGAATTAGTTTATGAACTTGATATCAAATATGACATCATATTGGATGTAAAAGTCTATTCTATCAATGATATTCTGAATCCAATAACGCCGTTTCGTTATAATATAAAAAACGAGGGTGTTTATTATGGAGTTTAATAAAAGCGACCTGATAAAACATAGAATCTTCAGATCCCGCGAAAGTGCAGATGATGCTAAACTAGCTTTAGACAATAACAGGCTGTTAAATGCAGAAAATAGAATTTATTACGCTATATTTTATGCTGTTTCCGCGCTTGCTCTTAAAAATGATTTTTCAACATCAAAACATTTTCAACTTCTTGGTTGGTTTAATAAGAATTTTATCAAAACGGAAATAATATCCGTTGAATTCGGAAAAATTTATAAAAAACAATTTGAGAATAGACTTGAATGTGATTATGAAGATTATGTGGAGTTTACTTATTCAGAGGTTAAAAACGATTTTGATAAAATGATTGAATTTGTAAAAGAAATTGAGAAATTGCTTGAATAAATTCATAGGCTTTTCTAAAGTTAAAAAATAAAAGGATTGAACCGTTTTAACAATTTTTATTAGTCGGTTAAATATGTGAGTTCTATAAAAACAGGTTAATTTCTGATTTAACATTATAGCTACAAGTTGAAAAAGATTTTTTACATATTTTTATCCCGCCCGGTAACTGCAAGTATGTTTTTTTTATCTGTTGTAATTTTAGGGCTTATCGCAGTATTTAATCTTCCCCTTGAGCTGTCACCCAATGCTGAATTTCCTAAGCTAACCGTAACTACAATCTGGAACGGCGTATCCCCTGAAGTAATTGAAGCATATTTAACTTCACCGGTTGAATCTGAATTAACCGGGATAAAGGGCGTAAAAAAAATATCATCACGTTCATCGGAGGGAATTTCCCGTATTAGTTTGGAGTTCTATCCCAAAACCGATATGGATTTTATTAGGATTGAAATAAATGAGAAACTCTCAACTTTACGGAATGAACTTCCGTACGGTATTTCACCGCCAAGAATATCACCATATATACCGGAAGACCTTCAAAACCTTCAAGGCTTCCTAACCTATACAGTATCAAGCAATAAATCTGCTAATGAAATTAGAAAATATGTAAAAGAAAAAATGATCTATCCCCTGATGTCGATCGACGGAATATCCAATGTTGTAGTAAGAGGCGGAAATGAAAGGGAGATAAATATTGTAGTCGATTATGATAAAGTTAAATCATTAAATATAGCTAACAGCGAAATTACAAATGCCGTGGCAAATGTTGGAGAGATTTTATCTGCCGGACGTATAAAAAGAAATGGTGTACAAATACTAATAAATGTCAATAATAAAATTAATGATTTGTACATAATTGAAAACCAACCGGTTAGACGGAATAATAATGGAAGTATTATTAAACTTAAAGATATTGCAAAGGTTTATGACGATTATAAAGAAGCAACAAGCTACTATAGAATTAATGGAAAAGAAACGGTATCGTTAATTATAAGCAAAGAACCCGGGACTAATACACTGGCAACAGCTGAAAAGGTTTATGAAAAAATAGCTATACTTTCAAAGAATACACCGACCGGTTATAAAATTATTAAGGAGATTGATAAAAGCGATTCCATAAGAAGTGAATTAAACGAGTTGACGAAAAACGGAATATTTTCGTTCATTATTTTATTTGCGGTACTTTTTTTAATTTACAGAAAAGTTAATTATGTTCTAATTATCGTAACTTCTATTATATTTTCTTTACTTTCTTCGTTTTTATTGTTTTATCTTTTTGAAATCCCGCTGAATATTTTAACTATTGCAGCTTTTATACTCGGTTTTGGATTTATGGTGGATAATTCAATTGTAGTAATTGATTACATCGACAGCCACTATACAGGACGCGGTATTAAATATTTAACCGTACACTTGAAAAACATTTTTCTTCCTGTATTTGCTTCTACATTAACAACAGTAGCGGTTTTTATTCCTCTTCTTTTTCTAACCGGTGAGTTGAGATTGTATTTTGTACAATTTGCGTTGGGAATTGTTTTTACTTTGTCCGCTTCGTTAGTAGTGTCCTTTGTAATTATCCCGCTTTTGTATATTCGCTTCTGCAGGAAAAAACCGGTTACAAAGAATACTAAAAATAATATTCTTTATAGAATGTATTCTTTTATTATGAGGAAAATGTTTAAATGGAAAAAATTAAGTTTTGCAATTCTTATTCTTATAATCGGTTTACCGGTTTGGCTTATTCCTGCTAATATCGAAACGCCTATTCTTAAATCGGTTTACAATCCTATATTTAATTCCGATATGTGGAGTGAAGTAAAACCTTATGTGGATTACACTCTCGGAGGAACGCTTAATTTATTCTTTAACCATATAAGCAGGGGTGAAGTTTGGAAGTTCGGTGCAGAAACATACCTGCTTGTTAGTCTTGTACTTCCTAACGGGAATAGGATTGAGAGGATTAATAATTTAACCAAAGATTTTGAAAAGGAAATTTTACGATATAGAAAGGATTTCAAAAATCTCATAGTTAATGTACAAAGTGAGGAAAATGCTTCGATACGAGTAGAGTTCACAAAAGCACAAAGTGAGACAGCATTTCCCTATAAGTTAAAGAATTTTCTTACATCGTATGCTACAAGAATCGGAGGTCTGAACGTGAGTGTATTTGGGTTTGGTCCAGGTTTTTCTACGGGCGGAGGTTCATTCAGTTTATTTTCCGTTGTTGCAAAAGGATTTAATTATTTACACGTAAAAGAATTAGCCGAAAAATTCAGAAATATTGTTAAAAGAAATCCCCGGATAGACAATGTAGATATTGATAAATCAGCATATTATTGGGCAAAAGACACTTATGAAATTATTGGAAAAATTAAAAGAGATAATCTTGCTAAGTATGATATTACTGTTCAAGATTTATTTTCCACCGTTTCAAAAAATACAAAAGGTAACTTAACGTGGAATAAATTTATTATTGGGAATGATGAAGTTCCTTACAATATAAAATTTTCCAATTATAAAAATATACAATTGTCTGATCTTAATAATTTAATTATCAGAAATAATAAAGGAGCAATTCTGAAAGTAAAAAATCTAATTAAGTTTAAAGAAAGGAAAGTTCTTTCTGCAATAAACAGGGAAAATCAGCAATATATAAGGTACATTACTTTTGATTATAAAGGTCCGTATAAATACGGCAAAAAATTTATTGATGCCTCGATAAATAAAATAGCCGTTCCACCGGGATATACTATTAAAAAAAGAGAATATAGATTCCGGTTCGGAGAGAAAGATGAGAACGAGATTTGGAAAATCTTATTGATGTCAATTGTACTTATTTTTATGATTACGTCAAGTTTGTTCGAGTCCTTTTCAAAGCCTATATTAATATGGATAGCAATTCCTTTTGCCTTTATTGGAGTTATATTTTTATTTTATCTTGGTGATTATAATTTGGATAGGGGAGCTTATGCCGGTTTGCTTCTGCTAATAGGACTTGCGGTAAACAATTCAATAATACTTGTTGATTATATGGCATCCTATAAAAAAGAGATTGATTTTAATAAAATAATATCGCTAAGCTATACAAGGCTAAGACCTATATTTACAACTACAGTAACAACAATCACCGCACTGATTCCGCTTTTAATTTCCACTGAGTCAAGTTTTTGGAAAAGTTTAAGCTTAAGTGTAACCGGGGGAATATTCTTATCTGCAGTTTTAGTGATATTTTATTTGCCCTTAATTTATGGAGCTTTTAGTATTAGGAAAATAACATAAAATTTGAAGTTTAGAATTTCTCGACGATAAACTAAATGCTCTGCTTAAAGCATCGTCCATACCCCATGTTGTAATATTAAATAAGATAGATAAGTTAAATCAATCTCAATTATCTCAGGCAAAAAAAAGAATCATAGAACATTATCCCGATCTAATTTTTGGTAAAAATCTTTTAGTTTTTTCATCTGTTACAAAAAGAGGACGCAAGGAATTGATGAGTCTGCTGAGGGGGATGTTTTATTGATTATTTTTAATCCATACTTGATCATTCTTTATGCAGAATGTTCATTTTTGATTTCTTGAGGAATATATTTTTTTATTAACCCTTGTAAAATTACGATGAACAGAATAATAGCAGGGTTATAATGTATGTGCATAGAGCTATGAAAGGAGGAATCAAATTTTCAGTATAATATCGTGAGGAGATGTTGATTTGTTTTTTTATATGATGTATATTCATACATCATTAGGAGAAAAATTATGAAAAGGACACAAATTTATATAGATGAAGATTTAATGCAAATTCTTAAAATACAAAGTAAGTTAAAAAGTAAAACAGTAAGTGAAATTATAAGAGATGTTTTGAAAGAAAAATTTTTGAAAAGAAGACAAAGGAAACAATTCTTTTCTAATGCGGCGGGTTTATGGAAAAACAAAAAATTTGACGTTGATAAATACGTAAGAAATATTAGAAAAGGAAAAAGATTAAAGGATCTTTATGCAAAATAAAGGCATTTTAATTGATTCGGATGTAATTGTTTGGTTTTTGCGGGGAAAGACGGAGGTTGTTGAAAAACTATCGGTTTTATTTGATTCATCACATTTATTCGTCTCTGTAATAACAATAACCGAAATATTTGCAGGAGCAAAAAAATCGGAATTTAAGATTATAGATGATTTGTTTTCTTCAATCGGTATTGTTGAAATAAACGTTAAAATTGCAAAATTAGCCGGATTATTTATAAACGAATACAGAAAAAGTTCTATGGTTGAATCTGCAGATGCTTTAATTGCGGCAAGCGCAAAAATAAATGGTTTAATGTTTTGGACTTTCAACAAAAAACATTACCCGATGTTTGATAATGAAGAATTGCTTTAAGATTTTTACTGACATTTTTAAGGCGTGTCAACTTGAATCTCTGCTTGTTACAGTGTTGTTTGCAATTATTATTCAGTAAAACTATATTTAATTTTAATTTTGTTTAAAAAGAATATATTATGGACAGAATACAGCGCAAAAGAATATTGATCTTCCTTATCGTACCCATCTTGGCTGTATCTTTATTTTTAACCGATGATATGCTGTTCCGTATAATTGCAGCTACTCTAATAGTTGTGTATGTAGCGTTTATTATTTTCCTGCGTGATTCATCAAAATACAATCCGAGTTTTTCGGAACCGGTTGATACGCCATCCGTTCCGCAGCCTGAACTTTCAACTGACCTTGACGAATCTTTTGAAATAGTATCCAAGCCCGAAAAAATAGAAGTAATTACACAAGATAACTATCGCCCGGAATTCAGAGCTTCAAAAACCGATTTAAAACCCCCTGACTTGAAAGAAAGGTACGAACAAATTGCCAAAGAAGAGATACCCAAGGGTGTGGGTCACGACGGACAGTTTTCTTTTGCATTGGAGAAAATGTTAACCGTACTTAAAGAAGCATATTCGGCGCACACCGCTATTTTCTTTTGGTATAACAAAGAGGATGAAAAGCTTTCCGTCGAAAAATTTGTATCAAGCTCTAAGCAAATTGCCAACAGAAAATTTGATGTCGAAGACGATATACTAAGCAAGATAATTCAAAAAGGCGAACCGGAACACTTGACTCATATTCCAAGTACAGCGGAAGCAGATGTAATCAGATATTACGAAATGCCTATCGGAATCAAAAGTTTTGTGGGCGTTCCTCTTTATTACGGAAACTCTTTGATTGCAATTCTTGCTCTCGATTCATTGCTCGAAGATGTTTTTGGGATTGAAACTATTTACGCGCTGGGAAGTTTTGTCAGGGTTATCACAATACTTATTACAATTTTTGAAGAGAAATATTCGGATACGATTTCTCAGAAAAGACTGGACGGAATTTTAAAATTAATATCGCCGCAAAAACCGATTCAAAATTCCGATGATGTTTTACTTGCTTTGCAGAATACTTTGGATTCGTTTATAAACTGGGATTCTTATGCGCTTATATTGTTTGACCCTATTGAGAAAAAATTTAGAGTGAAACGAATAACGAACAAAACATCGTTAAAATATATAGGGGAAGGACTTGAAGTGGAATTAGCGGGAACTTTAACGGGTAAATCAATTAAAACCGGAATGCCGATTAAAATTGACGATACTTCAACTCAGGAATATATAAGATACGCCAAAAGAGAAGACATAAGTTTTGAAGGTTCTTTTCTTGCTATACCGATGGTTTATTACGGACAAAATTACGGGGTGCTTTGCTTTGAAAGTCTGAAGAAAAAAATATATACAAATAAAGACCTGCAATTTCTTAAAAAAGCTATCAACATTATATCATACGTTATTTATTCTTATTCTACTCAATCATTACTCAAGAGTTATTTGGACGTTGATATAGAAACAAAAGCATTAAAGGAGGAAACTTTTAAAGACAGACTTGGTGAAGAAATAATAAAAGCCGAACACGTCAAAACCTCGGGCGCATTTGCTCTTATTAGAATTGATGACTTTTTAGACCAGGCAAATTTATTTGAAAACAATCCGTTCCCGAAAGTGCTGGAAATTATTTCCGAAACAATTGCAAAAGAAATGACACCGTTAAATATTTTCGGAAGATTAGGCGAAAGAAAATTCGGCGTGTACTTCTTTAATGCCACAAGCAAAGAAGTCTTCCTTTGGGCTGAGAAACTAAGGGTTAAAATTGCCCGCATTCCAATATCCGTAGTTTCAAAACAAACCACGTACACCGTATCTATCGGTGTGTCGTCTGCAAACAGTTCGATGGGCGTGGATGATATTATTTACAACGCGGATCTTGCACTTCAAAAAGCACTTGAAAAAGGCGGAAATACTGTACGTGCCACCCATAACTAATTTTCGGCGGATGGAGTTTAATAATAAAATTATTTTAATAAGCGGATTTATATTACTATTGCAAGTATGGATGAGTGGATGA
>CAZAOG010000094.1:0-11627 GCA_964486645.1 uncultured Ignavibacteriaceae bacterium
TAAATAGAACCGGTTTACTGGTTTTTATTCATTCAAATAATCGTAAAAATATTTTTTGTTTTATTCGTAACGCGTTGTTTTTGGGTGATTTTAATTTTGGCTCTGAATTGCTGTCTTTTGTCCCGCAAGGCAATATAAAATAACTATATTTTTTTAGGTTATCCATCGGCAAGCTTTGGTTTTGTGATTTTTGCCATAAATATAATTTTGGACAGATGTGACCCGCACTTAAAAATAAATTATGTACAAAACCCAAATTTGTTTTGAATAAGAAGAATTAAAAGATTTTCCCATCACTTTTAGAGCTTGTGTGAATAATAATAAACTCACCCTTGCCGAAGGCATTCCTTCGGAAAAATCCCTCACTTAAAAAGAGAGGGACTTTTTAAACTCCCCTTCTTTTTTTAAGAGATTGGAAATTCGGTCTTGACGAAAGTAGATGGGGGATGAGTTCCAAAAGTAAATTTACAAATCCATTACTTTATTATAACACTTTTATTGAAATTATTAAATATTGTTTTCCTCCCACTTTTACTCATTACTAATTCTCCCAACTTTTCAATATTTTTAGCATATCAATCATTTAGATTTTTATCTTATAGTCTTACAATCATGATTATTAGGAAATAATATGTCACTTAATTGGAAACAAGCAAAAGAATACTCCGACATCATTTACGAAAAGATGGACGGAATTGCTAAAATTACAATCAACAGACCCGAAGTAAGAAATGCATTCAGACCCGAAACGGTTATGCAGATGCACGATGCTTTTGCCGATGCAAGAGAAGACCAGGAAATCGGTGTAATACTGCTAACCGGAAAAGGTCCCGCAAAAGACGGGAAGTATGCTTTCTGTTCAGGCGGTGATCAGAGAATTAGGGGCGATAAAGGTTATGTAGGAAAAGACGGGGTTCCGCGGTTAAATGTTCTTGACCTGCAAAAAATGATTAGAAGCATACCGAAACCCGTTATTGCCTTAGTTGCAGGTTACGCTATCGGAGGCGGTCACGTGCTGCACGTGGTTTGCGATTTAACCATCGCCGCCGACAATGCCGTTTTCGGACAAACGGGGCCCAAGGTCGGCAGCTTTGACGGCGGATTCGGATCAAGCTATCTTGCAAGAATTGTAGGACAAAAAAAGGCAAGAGAAATTTGGTATTTGTGCGAACAATATAATGCCGATGAAGCGAAAGAAATGGGGCTTGTTAATAAAGTCGTTCCCGTTGACAAACTTGAAGAAGAAGGTGTTGCCTGGGCAAACAAAATTCTAAAACACAGTCCGATGTCAATCAGACTCTTAAAATCGTCATTCAATGCCGAACTTGACGGACAGGCGGGAATTCAGGAATTAGCCGGAAACGCAACTCTTCTCTATTATATGAGTGAAGAAGCACAAGAAGGGAAAAAAGCATATCTCGAAAAACGAAAACCGGATTTCAAAAAGTTTCCGAAACTACCTTGATAAGAAAAACGGGAAACGAAATAATTCAAAAGGAGAAAAGTGAAAGAACAAAATAAATTTAAAAATTGGATCCTGGCAAGCAGACCGAAAACACTGCCGGCAGCAGTTGTACCCGTGGTCGTTGGCGCATCTTTAGCCTACAGCCAAGGTAAATTGATCTTGTTGAATTCCTTAATTGCTTTATTCTGTTCGCTCCTTATTCAAATAGGTACAAACTTTGTAAATGATTTATACGATTTTTTAAAAGGCTCCGATAAAGAAGACAGAAAAGGTCCTCAAAGAGTTTTGGCTAACGGTTTTATCTCCGTTAAAGAAATGAAAACAGGAAGTGCGCTTGTTTTTTTATTGGCTCTAATTGCCGGTTTATACCTGGTTTACGTAGGCGGTGTGATTGTCTTAATAATCGGAGTTGCATCAATCCTTGCGGGAATTTTATATACAGCCGGTCCTTTCCCGTTAGCATACAACGGATTGGGCGACCTGTTCGTTTTTATTTTTTTCGGAATTGTCGGCACGGCAGGTACCTATTATATTAACACTTTTGAATTTTCACTTTTATCTTTAATAGCCGCTATTCCGGTTGGCGCGCTTATAACAAATATCTTACTCGTAAATAATTACAGAGATATAAATGAAGATAAAGCAGCAGACAAGAAAACAACTACGGTAATATTCGGCAGATCATTTACACGCCGGCAATATATATTTTTAATACTGCTGTCTTACTTGGTCCCCGTTACATTTTTTGTCTATTTCGATTATTCTTATTTAATATTCCTTCCTTTCCTTTCAATACCTTTGGCTGTAAATCTTGTTAAAATGCTTTACAAATTAGAAGGCGAAGCTTTAAATAAAACACTTGCGCTTACGGCTAAATTTTCAGGACTTTACGGTATCTTATTTTCAATTGGTTTGATATTATGAAATTGTTGCAGGTAACTTATGAAGCTTTTGAATTAAAATTTAAAGAACCTTTTATTACCTCAAAAAAAGTTCTTGATGAAAGAAACGGATTCCTAATAAAAATAAGCGACGGAAAACAAAGCGGCTACGGCGAATGCGCTCCCCTTCCGGAATTCGGTTCCGAGACCTTGGAAGATGCCGCGAACAAGCTCTCTAATTTTAAATTAAAAATAAATTTAGACCCTGCCGACTTTGCGGGAAATCTTCAAATTTCTTTCAAAGAATTGGATGATTATCCGTCGTTAAAACACGGTATTGAACAGGCGGTATTTAACTTGATATGCCGGAAGACAAACATATCTTTAAACGAATTGTTAAACGTTTCTTCATCAAAGGAGATATATGTAAATGCCGTGATCGGTTTTTTATCCCCTGCCGAATCCGTAAAAGTTTGTTCGAAACTTTTAAAAAAGGGATACGAAACTATAAAGATAAAAGCGGGCAGAGACAATTACGAAGACGATGCACAAGTGATTAAATCAATAAGAGATAAACTCGGCTATGATTTTAAAATTAGAATTGATGCAAACGGTAAGTGGGATCCGGCAAATGCGATAAAGATTCTTAATTTCCTCGAAAAATATAAAATTGAATATGTAGAACAGCCGGTTTGTTCAATTGAAGATTTTTTGCGGCTTAAAGGGCAAATTAATATTCCTGTCGCGGCAGACGAATCAATAAGAAAAGTAAAAGATGCCGAAAATTTCATAAATAAAAACGCAGCCGATGTTCTAATCTTAAAACCGATGATGCTCGGAGGATTGCTGCCTACTTTGAAAATTATTGAACTTTGTGAAAAAAATAAAATCGATGCTGTAATTACATCTTCATTCGAATCTTCTCTCGGCAGATCTTTTGCCGTTTTTGCTGCATCAACCGTTAAAAATAAAATTGCACACGGACTCGGAACGGCAAAATATTTTGTCAAGGATTTGTTTCCCAATCCTTATCCGATAAACCAAGGTAAAATTATACTTAAATAAATGGACGTTTTCGATAAAATATTTCAGAATGATTCGCTGACTATAATTTTTAAGGACAAAACTATTGGCTGCGGTGAATTGAAAAAAAAAGTTTTAGCCGCAGCTTATTATCTGATTGAAAAGAATATAAAAGAAAACGAACGTGTCGTAATACTTGGGAACAATTCAAGTGATTTTGTGATTTTAATTTTAGCACTGTGGAAAATTGGAGCCGTACCGGTACCGCTTAACTTTAATTTTACTGCAATCGAACTGCAAAATTTAATTGAACTAATTACACCGAAAACAGTTTTAATTGATAAAACATTAAATAAAACACCGCAAATAGAAAATCAATCCCGTATCGATTATCCGTTTGAATTTTCCGAAGTTGGGAGTACGCAAATATTTAAACCGTTTTCTAATTTAGACAGAACGGCTTTAATAATTTTTACTTCCGGTTCGTCCGGTAAACCCAAGGGTGCGAAATTAAGTTTTAATAATCTTATAAAAAGTGCGGAAGCTCAGAATAATTTTTTAGAACTTGGGCAAGAAGATAAATACCTTGCTTCACTTCCGTTTTACCACATCGGCGGGTTTTCGATTATTACAAGAACACTTTTATCCGGCGGGGTTATAATCATTCCTGACTCATTTAAAATTGAAACAACAATTGATGAAATTACCAAATATCAGCCGAAGTCCGTTTCCTTAGTTCCCACGCAGTTGAAAAGAATGATTGAAAGGGATTTCATGCCGCCGAATTCATTAAAAAACGTTTTGCTCGGCGGAAGTTATCTCGACAATAAATTAATTTCCGAAGCAATAAAGAATGGTTGGAAAATAATTAAAGTTTACGGCTCAACTGAAACCTGTTCTTTTATTACCGCCAAAATAATTAACTCGGAGAAAGATATTTCAAATTCTTTGGGAAAAGTAATTGGGAAAAATGAAATAAAGATAATGTACGGACGTATTGCGGTTAAAGGAGAATCTATAATGCAGGGCTACTTAAATCAACCGGCTAATTTTACGGACGAGGGATTTTTTATAACCGAAGACTACGGACGAATAAATACTAATTACGAGTTGTTGATTGATGGAAGACGTGAAGACATTATTATTTCGGGCGGTAAAAATATAAGTGTTACAGAGATAGAAAATATTATAATTGAATTCGATAAAATTGAAGACGCTGTTGTTATCGGATTAAAAGACGATGAATGGACAGAAATTGTTGCTGTTGTAGCCGTACCGTTTGAAAACGAAATATTTCCTTTAGCAGACCTCAATAATTTTCTATCGAAAAAAATTGCCGGATTCAAACTGCCCAAAAAACTTTTCTTTGTTGATGAAATACCCCGGAATGAAATGGGCAAAGTTATGAGAAGAGAATTGCTGAAAATAATTAATCGATAGAGACTTCCGAGAAATTAAAATTTAATCATACTTAATTAATCTCACTATTCAACCAAATGTCTGCTTAGCCCTTCTCTTATTTCCTGAATAATTTTTGTCTTCTTCCAATCCGATTTGTTTACAAAAATGTGAACCGTTCTTACGTTATTCGTTACTTCGCCCTTATTGTTTTTACAAAGGTAGGTTAACTCAAACGACGAGTCTTTAAGATTGGTAACCGTAATTTCTATTTCCGTCGTTTCACCGGCGTATAAAGGTTTTCTGTATTTTGCTTCGCTGTGAAAAATAGGCACTACAAAATTTTCATTTTTCCAGTAACTTTCTTTTAAATTGAAAGATTCAATCATTGCTTCGTAGGCTTCGTGACACAGGTTGTATATCCTGCCGTAAAAAAGTATCCCTGCAGGATCGCAGTCATAAAAATTTATTCTTCTTTTATATTGAAACATATTTACTCTTTGTGCATCATATATTTAATAATAATTCTACCCTTAAAATAACAAAGAATTAGATAATTTGAATTAGTTATAAAGTAAAGCTAAATTTGTCCACATATTAATAATAAATATAAAATAAAAAAGGAGTTAAAAATGATTTCATTAGGTGAAAAATTCCCTGAATTCACTAAAAAAGCTGTCGTCTCTTTAGAGCACGGAAAAGAATTCGCCGACATTACATCCGAAGACCACAAAAAAGAAGGCAAATGGATGGTTATGTTTTGGTATCCGAAGGATTTCACATTTGTGTGTCCTACAGAAATAGCACATTTCAACCAAAATTTTAATGAATTCCAAAACAGAAATGCAGTTCTGTACGGAGCTTCAACGGATTCCGAGTTCGTTCATTTGGCCTGGAGAAACGATCATCCGGATTTGAAAGGTTTACAGTTTCCGTTGATTGCAGACACATCAAAATCACTTGCGGAATCTTTGGGGATTTTAGAAACGGATGAAAAGGTTGCTTACAGAGCCACTTTTATCGTTGATCCGGAAGGAATTATACGCTGGGTATGCGCCAACGATTTGAATGTCGGCAGAAATATTCACGAGGTGCTAAGGGTTCTTGACGGTCTGCAGGACGGAGGTCTTATTCCTTGTGATTGGGAAAAAGGACAGGATACAATTCAAGTATAATTTAAATTTATGGAATTATATTCACTATGGCGGGCAAGTCCCGCCATTTTTTTAAATCATTTTTATATCATCCAAAAACGGAAGCTCGTTTCTTAATTTTTCTACATCGGCAATATCAATTTCCGCAGTAAAAATTCCTTCTTCATTTTCAATCCCTATTACTTCATCCCCCATCGGATTGTAAAGGCTGCTCCAGCCGTTATATTTTAATTTGCCTGTAGTTCCTACCCTGTTCACACCGGCAACAAAGCATTGATTTTCTATTGCTCTTGCTTTTAACAAATGCCTCCAATGTTCAATTCTGTCAACAGGCCAATTTGCAATAATTATTATTAATTCCGTCCTTATTTTTGCGTAAAATCTGTACAGCTCCGGAAATCTTAAATCATAGCACACAGACAGTCCGATTTTCCAATTATCAATTTCCGTAAATTCCGTCCTTGTGCCGGCTTCATAATTTTTGTCCTCCGTAGAATATGTAAAGGGATGGATTTTTTTGTAAACGGTTTTTACATCTCCGTTGGCACCAAAATGAACGGCAGTGTTAAAAATTTTCTCCTCTTCTTTAAATATAATTCCTGCAATTACATTTGTATTTTTTTCTTCGGCTATATTTTTAAAAAAAGTAAAACTGCCGCCGTCCGGATTTTCGGCTAATTTCAAAGAGTTCATTGAAAATCCGGTTAAAGTCATTTCGGGAAAAACAAGAAGATCGGTTTTGCGGTCATTCGCCGAAAGAATACTTAAAATCTTTTTTTTGTTCTCTTCTTTATCTTCCCAAACCGGTGAATATTGTATTAATCCTAATTTCATATCTGCCTTATATTATATTTATAAATGAGCCTACTCTAAAAAGTTATATCCGGTAATAATGTAATTTAATTATAGTTAAAAATCGAACTTCAAATTCCTATAATTAACCTTCTCAGCCTTGCCCGTACGGAAACGCCTGCCCGCCGTATGACTTTGGGATGCGGGACTGCGTGCACACAGGTTCTACTTATAAATATAAAAATATTTATTTGTAAATTTGTAATTAATATAATTTAATAAATAATTTGTAATGAATGCTGAACAAAAAATAAAGGTTGGGGTTCTCGGCGCAACCGGAAGTGTCGGACAAAAATTTATCGCCCTGCTTGAAAATCATCCGTGGTTCGAAATCTCCGAAATTGCTGCGTCGGAAAAATCAGCCGGGAAAAAATATAAAGATGTCGTTAATTGGATAATACCGAATTCTTTTCCCGTCTCGGTGGGAGAAAAAATCATACGGGAATGCAAACCGAATTTGGATTGTAAAATTGTATTTTCGGGTTTGGATTCGGGTGTTGCCGGAATAATAGAAAAAGATTTTGCGCAAAACGGCTACACGGTAATTTCCAATTCAAAAAATCACAGGATGGATGAAGATGTTCCGCTTTTAATTCCCGAGGTGAATCCCGACCATTTGGGAATAATAAAAACACAGAGCTACAACAGCGGAGTAATAGTTACCAACCCGAATTGTTCAACTATAGGGTTGACGGTTGCACTTAAACCGTTGATGGATAACTTCGGTATCGAAAGTGTAAATGTGGTTACGATGCAGGCAATATCAGGCGCCGGAATTGACGTAATGAAATCGGATCTGCTTAATGATAATGTAATCCCTTTTATTTCCGGCGAAGAAGGAAAAATGGAAACCGAGCCTTTAAAAATTTTAGGCGGTTTTAATTCGGATAAAATTGATAAAGCCGACTTCCCCATCAGTGCGCAGTGCAACAGGGTAAATGTTTTTGACGGACATACCGAATGCGTCCAAATTAAATTAAAAGAAAATACTTCCGCCGAGGATATAATTAAAGTTTGGAAAAACTTTAAAGCTGAACCTCAGTTTCTTAACCTTCCTTCGGCTCCCGAAAATCCGATTCATTATTTTGATGATGAGAACCTTCCTCAGCCAAAACTTCAAAAGGATATTGACAAAGGTATGGCTGTTTCAATCGGACGCCTTAGACCCGACACTTTATTTGATTACAAGTTTGTTGTATTGTCCCACAATACAATTAGGGGAGCGGCAGGCGGAGCAATTCTTTGCGCCGAACTAATGCATGCCAAATCATTGTTAAAATAATCTCCTCCATCCGAAGTGATAAATTACAAAGCGACAAAAAAGCACCGTAAGTGTTACGGTACAGTGAAATTTGTAGAGCGAATCGCTGATTCGCTCATCTATAGAAAACAAACTTATCGTTTAATAAGCTAAACAAACCGACTTGCCTGTCACGGCGAGCGAATCGCTTAACAAAATCATCAGGGATACTTTCCTGCGTGCAGCAGAATTTGTCCAACCAATTTAAAAAATAAAAAGGCACGGTGCCGTAGCCTAATCCAACACCATGCCTTGGTAGGTTTTTTGAATGGATTTGGTTGTTTAATTAGAAGTAATTAAAAACCAAAAAACAATATGTGTAATCTATTGTTCAACTTTGAGAGGCTGAAACAACAACTATATATATTAAAAACATTATACTCCCCTGGTAAATTTATAATATACATAGTTTAAAAAGATTACAAGCTTTTCATATCAATCATCATTCCAATTATGATTATTTTTTAAAAAGATTGATAACAGCACCTTTTTTAAAGAATTTTTCATTCACTGAAAATAATTTATTTGCATTTAAGAGAAAATACACCAGGTAAATTGTCAGAAAAGAGAATTAAAGTTATATTTGAACTCCAATTTTTTAATTTGAAAAGTATAATCTCTAAAAAATTAAACGGTTTAATACAAATTCCTTAGAAATTTCTTTTTATTTTTGATTGGTACGATTTTAAATTATAATATTAACAAAATGAGTAAAATATTGAAAAAAGAAAAAGAAGATTTTAGACTGGGATTTGAAATATTTGATGATTTTTACGGGATGTGCTTCATTTTATCAAATGAAGGATATATTATAAAATCGAATAAATCAGCAGAAAAATATCTTCTTAGAACAGAAGATGAATTAAGGGACACTTCTTTTTTTGATATTTTTAATGAAAAACACAAAGAAGAAATTGAAAAATGTTTTTTAAAATGTATAAATGAAAAAAAGAGCCGCGATGTTTCAACTACAATAAGCGTCAATGAAAAAACTTGGAATTTTAATCTTCTCTTTTCACCTTGCTTTACCAAAGACAAAGAATCTGTCAAATTTTGTTTTGCAAACGCCAGAGATATAACCGAAAAGAAACAACTTGAAAAAGATTTTTTACAATTTTATACTGTCGCTGAAAATACTGTAAACCCTCTGCAAATAACTAATTTAGACGGAAAAATGATATACGTTAATCCTGCATTCGTAAAGGTAAGCGGTTTTTCCAAAGCAGAGCTGCTTGGCTCTGACCCTAAAATATTCGGAAGCAAAAAACACCCCAAAAAGTTTTGGGAAAAGATGTGGAAAACAATTTCCCTCGGAAATGTATGGTCTGGTGAAGTGGAAAATAAAAAAAAGAACGGGGAACCATTTTACACACAGCTTTTAATATCACCCATACTTGATAACGACGGAAAAGTAACAAGTTATTTCGGAATCCATCGAGATATAACCGAGAAAAAAATGCTTGAAAAACAACTCATCCACACGCAAAAAATGGAAAGTATGGGTACTTTGGCTGCAGGTGTTGCTCACGAAGTAGGTAATCCGCTTGCTTCGATTTCCGCGCTTGTGCAGGTTGTTCTCCGTTCAACCACCGACAATTTCGCAAAAGAGAAATTAAGTCTTGTAAGAAATCAGATAAGCAGGATTTCAAAAATAATTAGAGATTTGGTGGATTTTTCACGACCCTCAACCTATAAACTGCAGCTAACGGATATAAATAAACTGCTTGAAGAAGCTGTGGGCATAATAGAAGTAGGAACTAAAAATAAAAATATAGAATTCTTTATTAACCTCGAAGAAAACATACCCAAACTCTTGTTAATAGCCGATCAAATACAGCAAGTGTTTATAAATATATTGTTGAATGCCGTAGACAGTATAATAGACGACCCGGATAAAAATAAACCAAAACAAATTTCTGTTAAATCGTCTATTGATGAAGATAATGTGAATATTATTTTAAGCGATACAGGGCTTGGCATTCCCGAAGACGAATTAGAAAAAATATTTGAACCGTTTTATACAACAAAAGAAGAAGGACGCGGCACAGGTTTAGGTCTTTGGGTAAGTTATGGAATAATTAAAAGTTTACAAGGAGAACTAATGGTTGAAAGTAAAAGTGGTGTCGGAACTAAATTTTTTATTACACTTCCAATTCAAACTTAAGAGGGGATAAAAAATGAATAATAATAATATACTTATAGTAGACGATGAAGAAATAATAAAAAATTCTTTATCGTTTGTGCTAAAAAAAGAAGGTTATGAAGTTGAAGAAGCTTCAAACGGAAGAGAAGCATACGATAAAATTCTTAAAAATCCTTTTTCTCTCGTTATAACCGACCTTGAAATGCCCGTAATGAAGGGTACGGAATTGATTGAAAAAATTGTTAAGCTCAACCTTCAAACTTCCATTATTGTTATTACCGCTTTCGGTTCTTTGGATACCGCAATAACTGCACTTAGACATGGAGCAAGCGATTACATTTTAAAACCTGTTGACTTTGACGAACTTTTAATAAAGGTAAAAAAATTATTTGAAATAAAGGATTTACTTTTAGAAAATAAAATACTCAGAAACGAAATACATCGCGATTATGATTTTCAAAATATTGTCGGCAAAAGTTCGCAAATAAAAAGAATTTACGAAATGATTGATACGGTAGCCGAGACGGACAGTTCGGTTCTTATAACGGGCAAAAGCGGAACCGGGAAGGAACTGGTTGCAAGGTCGCTGCACTTTAAAAGCAAAAGAAGCAAAAAACCTTTTTTAGCAATTAACTGCGGAGCAATTTCCGAAAACTTAATTGAGAGCGAACTGTTCGGACATAAAAAAGGAGCTTTTACCGGTGCCATATCGGATAAAGAAGGATTAATCAGAGCTGCCAACGGAGGTACTTTGTTCCTTGACGAAATTAGTGAAATGCCTCTTAATTTACAGGTAAAGATGCTGCGTGCATTACAAGAAAAAGAAATAACCCCCGTCGGCACATCTTTAACAATTAAAATAGACGTCAGGTTTATTGCATCTACAAACCGAGACCTAAAAAAGGAAATTGAGGAAGGAAACTTTAGAGAAGATTTATATTACAGACTGAATGTAATTGAAATTGACATGCCTTTATTAAAAGACAGAACAGACGATATACCTTTGCTGGCAGACCACTTCCTAAATAAATACAGAAAAGAAATGAACAAAAGGATTAAGGGTTTTACAGATGAAGCAATTAGAGCTTTAATTTCACACAACTGGAAAGGAGAGGTTAGAGAATTGGAAAACGTGATTGAACGGGCGGTTATTTTTTGTAAAGATGATTTTATCTCCGTCAAAAACTTACCGGACAGTTTCACAATAGATACTTCTTCTTCCTATTACTCTCAGTTCGGTTCACTTGAAGAATCGGTGAGAAGATTTGAGAAAAATTTTATTATTAAAGCTCTCGAAAAAAACAATAACGATAAAGAAAAAACAGCTGAACAATTAAAGGTAGGACTATCAACTATCTACAGAAAATTAAAGGAACTTGATATTTCTGTCTAATATTGTTCAATTTTAATT
>CAZAOG010000095.1:0-11490 GCA_964486645.1 uncultured Ignavibacteriaceae bacterium
CCCGGAATTCCGGCCAAGTTTGCGGATGTTGTGTAAATGTCGTTCAAATACATTGTAAGCGGATCTTCTATTTTCGCGCCGATAGGAAACGCCGTTGTCGGTGTTGTGGGTGTTAAAATCAAATCGACTTTCTCAAATGCTTTGTCAAAATCTTCTTTTATTAAGCGTCTTGCTTTTTGTGCCTTCCTGTAATATGCATCGTAGTAGCCGGCGGAAAGAACATACGTTCCGAGCATAATTCTTCTTTTAACTTCTCTGCCGAATCCCTCGGAGCGCGTATTTTCATACATGTCAATCAGTGACTGATATTCTTCCGCGCGATGCCCGAAACGTGTACCGTCGTACCTTGCAAGGTTGGAGGAAGCCTCGGCAGTCGTTAAAATATAATATGCCGCAATCGTGTATTCGGAGCGGGGCAGACTTACTTCTTCGAATTCAATTTTGTAACTTTTAAGTTTTTGAATAACGTCTTTTATTGATTCGTCAATTTCCTCGTCCAATCCTTTACCGAAATATTCTTTTGCAATTCCTATTTTTATTGTTTCGTCTTTTTCCGGTGGGGTGTTTAATTCCGTAAGTGTTTTATCGGAAGAAGTGGAATCTTTTTCGTCTTTACCCGACATTACCTTTAAGATTAAGAACAAATCGTTTATGTTATTTGCAAACGGACCGATGCTGTCGAACGATGAAGCAAAAGCCGTCAAACCGAAGCGCGAAACCCTGCCGTATGTAGGTTTCAATCCGTAAACGCCGCAGAAAGAAGCGGGCTGACGAATAGACCCGCCGGTATCGGTACCGAGCGCAGCGTCGCACAGACCCGCCGATACAGCCGCAGCCGAACCTCCGCTTGACCCGCCGGCAACTCGCGTGTTGTCGTGGGGATTAAGAACAGTTCCGAACGCGGAGTTCTCATTTGAGGAACCCATGGCAAATTCATCGCAGTTTGTTTTTCCTATTATCACTGCATCTTCGTCTATTAGTTTTTGTACGGCGGTTGCCGTGTAAACGGCGTTAAAGTTCTTCAGCATATTTGAAGAGCAGGTTGTGGGTCGGTTTTTTATGGAAAGCACATCTTTAATTCCGATAACCATTCCGGCAAGTTTTCCGTTAGTACCGTTATTAATTTTGTCTTGAATAATTTCAGCCTGTTTCAAAGCTTCCTTTTCAAAAACAAAGTTAAAAGAATTTAGATGTTTGTTCTTTTCTATCTTTTCAAGAAAGTAAGAGACGTTATCAAATAAAGAAAATTTACCCGATATTAATTTGCTTAATTTCTCTTTTTGATTTGAGTAGTTAAGTTTATTGTTCAAGGTTCAATGTAAAAAGTTCAATGTTTTTAATTTAAGAGAAAGCTTTGAATAACCACCTTTTGTCATTCTGGATTTATTTCAGAATCTCTAATTTAGCATGTATTTGAACTTTTAGATACTGAAACAAGCCTGCCTTGTCGGCAGACAGGTTCAGCATGACAGTATAATTATGGTTATTCAAAGCCTTCCAAGAATTATGATTTATCGGTTTTATTAACGTCTTTAATTTCCGATGTAATATCCTCTTCCACATCCTTTACCGCTTTCTTAAATTCTTTCAAACCTTTACCCAAACCCTTAGCAAGCTCCGGTATTTTTTTTGCGCCGAATAATATTAAAATTGCAAGTATTATTAATATTATTTCTCCGGCCCCTAAGTTTCCAAACATATTTTTACCTTTTTAAAACTAATTGATAAATGAATTTATAATCGAATTAAAAATTTTAATACCATCTGTTTTTCCCAATAAACCGTCACAGCATCTTTCCGGATGAGGCATCATTCCCAAAATATTACCGTTTTCATTTGTTATACCGGCTATATTTAATATTGATCCGTTCGGATTGTACTCCGATTTTATTTCTCCGTTTTCAGATGAATATTTAAACAATATTTGATTGTTATTTTCCAACTTTTCAACCGTTTTTTCATCCGCGAAGTAATTACCTTCGGCGTGTGCAATCGGAATTTTCAGCACTTGATCTTTCATCACACTATTTGAAAAAACAGAATTAATATTTACCGCGCTAAGATAAACATCTTTACACACAAATTGTAGGGTTTTATTTTTCAACATCACTCCCGGCAAAAGTCCGGCTTCGAGAAGAATTTGAAATCCGTTGCAGATACCGAGAACAATTCCGCCTTTTTTTGCAAAATCTATCACGGAGTTCATTATGGGTGAAAAGCGTGCGATTGAACCCGAACGAAGGTAATCGCCGTAAGAAAATCCCCCGGGAAGGATTATAACTTGACTTTCCCGTAAATCGGATTCTTTATGCCAAAGGAAATTGACTTCACATTTTAAAATTTTCTTTACAACGTAATAAGCGTCGTGGTCGCAATTCGAACCCGGAAAAACAACTACACCGAATTTAGGCATGATTTACTTCTTCCAAGGTATATTCAAAATCTTCCATTATCGGATTTGCCAATAATTTACTGCAATATTTTTCCACTTCGTTTACGGCTTCCTTTTTTTCATTTACGTCAATTGAAAATTCAATATATTTTCCGATTCTGGTTCCTTTAATATTTTTCAGTCCTAAATTTTCAGCTCCTTTTTCTACCGCCGCGCCCTGCGGGTCAAGAATTGGCGGTTTCCTTTTTACAATTACTTTTGCTTTGTACATTTTATACCTTAAGTGAGATTTCTTACCTTAAATTGTTAATCTTTTTTCAACATAATCGAATTAAAAAGATGTTGAAAAATACCGAATAGAATAAAGAAAATAAAGATGTAGAAAAATGCTTTTCCGGCTGTAATTACAACAAGTATTAAGGCTATAAAATAAAGTGAGAATTGGATGAAATGTTCCTTAACGGATGTAAAAGATATTTTGGGAATCGAATTATACTTTATTCTGCTCACCATCATTAAAGACAGAATAAGTATGAGCGGGATTATAGTATTGTTAATCTGCTCCGGGTAACCGCTGCCGGGTACAAAAAAGGTTAATATTAATGAAGAAACGGTAATAGCGGCCAAGGGAATGGGGAGTCCGACGAAAAATGCTTTGTCAAATCCAACCAGCTGCACGTTGAATCTTGCCAGACGGAAGCCGCCTGCAATTAAAAATAATGAACTGATAATTATTCCGGCGGTATCAAAATTGTATAAGTAAGTTGAATAAATTAAAAAAGACGGAGCCGCGCCGAAACTTACTATGTCGGAAAGTGAATCCAGCTGAACACCGAGTTTGCTGCTGGACTTCGTCAGTCTTGCAACAATTCCGTCCAAAGCATCGAACAAAGCGGCAATAATAATTAACCAGGCTGCATATGTATAATCGCCTTTATTAGTGCTGAGAATAGAAAGGAAACCGCTGAACATATTCATCGCGGTAAACAAATTTGGTATAACCGAACGAGTGACTCTAATCTGTATCATTAATTTTCCGGATGTTCAAAAAGTATTGTTTCACCTGCTCTTACAACATCGCCTTTTTTAACCTTAGCCTGCCAATTATTATTTACAACAACATCAACCCTGCTTCCAAATTTAATCATTCCGAATCTTTTGCCTATTTTCACTTTATCGCCGACCTTTAAATTATAAACTATTCTTCTGGCAACAAAGCCTGCTACCTGGGTAAAAAATATTTTTCCGTATTTGGAATTTATCCCGAACTCCGTTCTCTCGTTTACTTCCGATGCTTTATCTTCAAAAGCTGCAATATATTTGCCTTTTTTGTATTCAACAAATTCCACTTCTCCGTCAACGGGAATTCTGTTTACGTGTACATTTAAAGGTGACATAAAAATTGATATCTGCATTCCTTCTTCGTTCAAATATTTGTTTGCATTTATTTTTTTAACAAAAAGTACTTTGCCGTCTGCGGGCGATACAACTATATTATCTCCCCGCGGCGTATTCCTTTCGGGGTCTCTGAAAAAGTTGATGGAAAATAAAATAAGAAGCAACGGCAGAACAATTAATAATATTTTCACAATGCCGGTGAACGCAAATACTCCGACGATAATTAATATTACGTTTATAACTAAAAGTGTAAAAAAAGTGGAATATCCGTATTTGGTAATCATTTTATATTAGTTTATTAGGTTAAGAATAAAGTTAGTGTATTTTCTAACATTTGATGGGGTATCTAATTTATACGGATCAATTGAATTATTATTCAAATTAAGAATTTTCAAACTAACCGGCGTAAAATCGCTCACTAAGTATATTTTATTCCCATGTTCGCCGAAAGAGCAAGTTACTTCACCTAAAAATTCTCCGCGTCTTTCAAAATAAGACCTGAGTATGGCATTTACCTTAGAGCAGATCCTATTGACTATTTTCAAGTGCTCAAAGTTAATCAAATTAAATGATATAAGGTGACTTTCGGACACAATATTATCTTCCCCGTCTCCGTAAATATATTCGTAAAGAGGAAGGTCCAATATTTCAAATTCTTTTTTGTTGAATATTTTGGCGGTTCGTCGGTCTATATAATTTAAAATTCTTACCGAAAATTTTATCTCATTGTATCTTAAAAATTTTATCGTGTTTTCATCAATCAGCTTTACGGAAGCTACGGGAACGTGATATTCTTTCAGATAATCCAAAAAGTGAATATTAATTTTGGCAAAATTTGCGCCAATATCTTTTGAGCTTATTTTTTTGGAATTTTTATTTGATATAAAATCCGGGAAAACAATATTGGTATAATCGTCGGAATCTAAAGGAAGCTCGGTGGTTCTCGGTTCGTTTTTCATAAATAATAATTACTAATTAATTGGTAAGAATGTTAAAATAAATTTACAGAACAAAAAATTAAAAAAATATAGTACATAATGTCAAACCTTTATATTATATTTACACGAAAATAAAGTACAATTTATAAAAAATCTAATATGTTTGGAGGAAGTAAATGAAAGGCGGAATGCAGGGAATGATGCAGCAAGTTCAAAAAATGCAGGCTGAAATGCAAAAAGTACAGGCTCAGCTTGAAGGAATGGAAGTTAGCGAAGAAGCAGGCGGAGGAATGATAAAAGCTACGGCAAACGGAAATAAGGAAATTGTTTCCGTTGAAATTGATCCGCAGGTAATTAACGCGGACGATAAAGAAATCCTTGAAGACTTGGTCGTGGCTGCCGTTAACAAAGCGCTGCAGTCGGCGGCAAATTTAGCGGAAGAGGAAATGAAAAAAGTAACAAAAGGAATGATACCTCCTGGACTCAATATTCCGGGGTTATAATAGTGAAAATAGCCGAACCGCTTCAAATTGCAATAGAAGAATTCAGCAAGCTGCCCAGTATCGGTAAAAAAACCGCACAAAGATTGGCTATTCATATTTTAAAAAAAGAAAAAGACGAAGTGGAAAGTTTTGTAAAAGCCGTAAGGGATTTAAAAACCAAACTTCGTTTCTGTTCCAGATGCTTCAATCTTTCGGTTGATGAGCTGTGCGAAATATGCGAAAGTAATAAAAGAGAACACTCGCTTTTATGCGTGGTTGAGGAAGCCAGCGATGTAATTGCAATAGAAAAAACAAACGAGTTCTCCGGAGTTTACCACGTACTGGGCGGGGTTTTATCTCCTCTTTCCGGAATCGGCCCCGATGATTTAAAAATTAAAGAATTGATAAAAAGATTTGAAGACGAAAATTTCGAAGAGGTTATTTTAGCCCTTAACCCTGATACGGAAGGGGAAACAACAATATTGTATCTTTCTAAATTATTAAAACCTTTGGGAGTGAAAATTTCAAGAATTGCCAGGGGATTGCCGGTTGGCGGTGACCTTGAATTTGCCGATGAAGCAACTATCGGCAGGGCTGTACTTGGAAGAATTGAAATATAATGGCTGAATGGTTTGAAAGCTGGTTTGAAAGCGAAGAATATCTGAAAGTATATAAACACAGAGACGAAAACGAAGCGCGCCTACTCGTTAACTCAATCATTTCTATAATCGGTATTAAAAGCAGCGGTAAAATTTTGGACTTGGCTTGCGGCGCAGGCAGACACTCGATTGAATTTGCAAAAAAAGGATTTTCGGTTACATCGGTTGACCTTAGCAAAAATCTGCTGGATATTGCAAATAAAAACGCTAAAGCGGCAGGCGTTAATATCAATTTTATTCGTAATGATATACGTTATTTTAGTATTGACGAAAAGTTTGATATAGTATTAAATTTATTTACAAGTTTCGGCTACTTTGAAAGCGACGAAGAAAATTTTAATTTGTTCAATACCGCTTATAATCATTTGAACGAAAACGGGCATTTTGTGTTTGATTATTTCAACAAAAAATTCTTGGAGAAAAATCTGCAGCCGACTACTAATTTGCATCTTGACGATAGCGAGATCATTCAAAAAAGAAGAATAGAAAAAGGCAGAATTATAAAAGATATAATTATCAAAAAAAACGGGATCGAAAAAACATATAACGAATCCGTAAAAATTTACGGACTCGATGAATTGAAATCTCGGCTGATATCTGCAAAATTTAAAATAAAAAATATTTTCGGTTCTTTTGACGGAAAAAAATTTGATGAAGATATTTCGGATAGAATTATTATAATTGCTCAGAAATGAGATACTTACCTTTCATATTATCGTTTTTAATTTTTTTTAGCGGGTGCGATTTATTTACAACAAGGGAAGCTGAGCCTCCGAATCAATCACGCTCAAATTACCAAACACCTGTTACACCCGAACTGTTAGTGCAAAACTTTGTAAATTCTCTTAACGACAAAAACCTTGAAAATTATTTGCTTTCGTTTTCCGACCCTAATTTTACGAGTAAGATTTTCACCTTTTCCGCTTCAAGTTCCGCAATATCACAATTTCCGGCACTTGCAAATAATTGGGGTGTGAGGAACGAAGAACAATATTTCAACAATTTAATAACCAAAGTACAAAAAGATCAACCGATTACATTGAATTTGTCAAATGTATCGTCGAGTTCTCAGGGTGACAGCTTATTCTACACGGCGTCTTATTTTATAAATATTCCGAGCATCAGCGCAGATATTCAGTCTAATTATCAGGGAGAATTAAGATTTAACATGATAAGAGACTCGAGAGCAATTTGGACTATTTATTTTTGGCAGGATACAAAGAACAGTAATCTGCCAAGTTGGAGCGAATTAAAAGGAAGACTTTATTAATAAAATAATATTAAATATTGCAATTGTATTTTTAATTTTTGCGGGGTGTAAAAATCCTTTTGCACCGAAATTGGATTTATCCCCGAACAGTGACCAACAAAATTTATCTAACTTAACAACAATAGAAGGTCTTTTCCAAAACTTCAAGTTCGCTTACACTTTTAGGGACACCACTATTTACGGAAAAATATTGAACAAGGATTTTATTTTCACTTATAGGGATTATGAAAAAGGATTCGATATATCCTGGGGAAGAGACGACGAAATGAAAACAACAAAAGGACTTTTTACCAATACGCAAAGGCTTGATCTTATTTGGAACAACATAATTTTATCAAATGTGGACTCAACAAATGCCACTATTGTAAGAGGATTTAATCTGACCATTACTTTTAATCCTACCGACGTTGTAAGAATTGACGGGAGGGTGAATTTGCAACTGCTGCGTGATAAGACCACAAAAAATTGGCAAATGATAAAATGGCTCGACGAATCGAGTTTTTAATTTTTTTTATTAAATTGGAACAATAAATTAAAACAATAATAAAGTATGATATTTTTCTGGTTCAAAGAATCATTTAAGTTAATCGGCAGGGCTAAGTCTTCCTTTTTTCTTTCATTAATTTCTATGAGTATTTCACTTGCACTCATTAGTGCATCCGTCTTTTCAATAAATCTATCAAATTATTTTCAAAACAAATTGAAGAGAAGCGTAAATATCAATGTTTTTTTGAAGGATACCATAAATAAAAAAGAAGTGGATAATCTGAAACAAAAAATTAAGAAGGAGCAATTTGTTTATTCCGTAAAATATATTGACAAAAAACAAGCGGCGGAAATATTTATTAAAGACACCGGCGAGGATTTCAGAAAATTAATCGATTACAATCCTCTTCCTGCTTCTTTTGCGGTATCGTTAAAAAGCAAATACGTAAAACAGGGATCGTTAAAGAAGATTGTAAAAAAGCTGTCATCTTTTAGGGGGGTGGATGAAGTCTCTTTAAAATATGATTATATATACAAATTAATTTCCTATTTGAACAAGCTGAAAAATTATATTTTCATCTTTGCGCTTATTATATTTTTTATGTCTATTTATATAATTTACAGCACTATCCAATTAGTGATCAATTCAAAGTACACGGAACTCAATACTATGAAACTTGTAGGAGCAAAACTCTCTACTATCAAAATGCCGATAATTTTAAACGGTTTTTTCATCGGGGTATTTTCTACAATTATTTTGCTTCTGATTGGTTATTTGATAGTATATTTTATATCCGATTATTTATCTTTAAGACAATTATTAAGATTTGAAGATAAAATAAGTTTAATATTGCTTTCTGTTTTGGGTCCTGTAATAGGAATAACAGTAAGTATAGTTTCATTAAGAAAAATATCATTAAAATTTTAACGGAGAAGTTTTGGCAAAAGAAACTGTAGTAATTACCGGAGGAGCCGGATTTTTGGGCTCTCATTTATGCGATAAATTTATCGGAGAAGGTTTCAGAGTAATTTGTGTGGATAATTTAATTACGGGGAATTCAAATAACATAGCTCATTTGGCAGGCAACGATGATTTCTTATTTATAAAACACGACATAACAAATTATATTTTCATACCCGGTGAAGTAAATTACGTATTACACTTTGCTTCCCCGGCAAGTCCGATAGATTATCTGAAATTACCGATCCAAACCCTTAAAGTCGGTGCGCTTGGTACTCACAATGTATTGGGCCTTGCAAAAGAAAAAAATGCGCGAATGCTTTTAGCTTCCACTTCGGAAGTTTACGGCGACCCTGAAATTCATCCCCAAAAAGAAGATTACTGGGGCAACGTTAATCCGATCGGACCAAGAGGAGTTTATGACGAAGCAAAACGATTTGCCGAAGCAATTACCATGGCTTATCACAGGTATCATTCCGTTGATACGAGAATAGTTAGAATATTTAACACTTACGGACCGAGAATGAGACCCGATGACGGACGTGCGCTTCCTACCTTTGCCATGCAGGCGTTAAGGGATGAAGATATAACCGTTTTCGGTGACGGGAGTCAGACCCGCAGTTTTTGCTACGTTTCGGATTTAATTGACGGTATTTATAAACTGCTTTTTTCAGAAGAAACAAATCCTGTGAATATAGGCAACCCGGATGAAATTTCAATTAAAGAATTTGCCGAAGAAGTAATAAATTTAACGGAGAGCAAAAGCAAAATAGTTTTCGAAAACCTTCCGTTGAATGATCCCAAGGTTAGACAGCCTAATATCGAGAAAGCAAATAAATTATTAAATTGGGTGCCGGCTGTAAACAGAAAAGACGGGCTTAAAACAACAATCGAATATTTTAAATCATTACTGTAAAAATTAAAAACAAGAGTTTAATATGTGCGGAATAGTAGGTTATATAGGTTCTCAGAATTGTGTTCCACTTTTAATTAACGGATTAAAAAGACTTGAATACAGAGGTTATGATTCTGCAGGATTAGGACTAATTGCTAACGGAGAATCGCAGGTAATTAAAAGAAAAGGAAAAGTCTCGGTTCTTGAAAAAGAACTGGATCAAATAACAATTTCGCCTAATTTAGGAATTGCTCATACCAGATGGGCTACACACGGTGTACCCAACGAAGTAAATGCACATCCTCACTTTAATTCCGATAAGACTTTATTTGTAATACACAACGGAATAATTGAAAATTACAATACAATCAGAAAAGGTCTGACGACCATGGGTTATGACTTCATCACCGATACGGATTCCGAAGTTATACCTCACTTAATTGACAGTTTTTTAAAAAAAGGATATTCTTTAATTAAAGCTGTTCACGCTGCGCTCAGCAAGTTAGAAGGCACATACGGTATTGCCGCAGTGTACGCGAAAGAACCCGATAAATTGGTAGCGGCAAGAAAAGGTTCGCCGTTGGTTATCGGCGTAGGGGACAAAGAAAATTTTGTTGCCTCCGATGTATCGGCAATAATTGCTCACACAAAACACGTTGTTTATTTGGAAGACGGGGAAATAGCGGAAATTTATCCCGATAAATTTTTTACAAGAACATTAGATGAAGAGATTGTCGATAAAGAAGTTCACAAAATAACAATGACGCTTGATGAAATAGATAAAAGCGGTTACGAACATTTTATGCTGAAAGAAATTATGGAACAGCCTCAGTCGGTTTGTAATTCTATGAGGGGGAGACTGTTGTTCGATAAAGGCACTTCCAAACTCGGCGGTTTGGAAGCGGTAGAAGAAAAATTGAATAACTCTAAAAGGATAGTTATTTCAGCTTGCGGAACATCCTGGCACGCCGGATTGGCAGGCGAATATATGTTTGAGCAGCACGCGAGAATTCCAACGGAAGTAGAATACGCATCCGAATTTAGGTATAGAAATCCGATAGTAAATACGGATGATGCAATGTTTTTTATATCTCAAAGCGGCGAAACAGCCGATACATTGGCGGCTTTAAGAGAGGCGAAGATAAGAGGCGCACTTGTTATGGGAATTTGCAATGTAGTAGGTGCAAGCATCCCAAGAGAAACTCACGCCGGTGTTTATACTCACGCGGGACCGGAAATTGGCGTTGCTTCTACAAAAGCCTTTACTTCTCAATTAGTTGTGTTGTCATTAATTGCCCTTAACCTTGCCCGCAAAAAAAATATGAGTATGATAGACGGACAAAATATTGTCAAGGAGATGGACAAATTACCCGAAAAGATTGAACAAATATTAAAACTGAACGATCATATTGAAGAAATTGCGGAAGAATTTAAAGACGCAGAAAATTTCCTTTATTTGGGACGCGGTTATAATTTTCCCGTTGCTTTGGAAGGCGCATTAAAGTTAAAAGAAATTTCCTACATTCACGCGGAGGGTTATCCTGCCGCAGAAATGAAGCACGGACCTATAGCATTAATTGAGGATAAAGTTCCGTCGGTATTTATCGCTCCCCAAGATTCCACCTACGAAAAAATAATGAGCAATATCGAAGAGGTGAAAGCGAGAAAAGGAAGAGTTATAGCCGTAACAAATGAAGGCGACAATAACATTGAAAAATTAGCTGATTATACAATTAAAATACCGGAGACAATTAGAATGTTAATGCCAATTCTTACCGTAATTCCTTTGCAGTTATTGGCATATCATATTGCCGTTAAAAAAGGATTGAATGTAGACCAGCCGAGAAATTTGGCAAAAAGTGTTACGGTAGAATAATTTTTATTAAAAATATTTGAGATTAAAATAAAAATCTATATTTTTGGACTTTAATTTTTGGGCAGATAGCTCAGTCGGTAGAGCAATGGACTGAAAATCCATGTGTCGGCGGTTCAATTCCGTCTCTGCCCAC
>CAZAOG010000096.1:0-11400 GCA_964486645.1 uncultured Ignavibacteriaceae bacterium
CAAGCACAACAAGTAAAGTATATTTCTATTTTTTTTAATATCTTAGTTTTTAATTAAAAATAAAACTTTAATTGCATGTCAATTGATAAAAATATTATATCAAAACGGAAAAGAGAGCATTTAGAGCTTTGTCTTTCTGACGAAGTGTCTTTTAAAAATAAATCTAACGGTTTTGATAATTATGATTTCATCCATTGCGCAATAACTGAAGTTGACCTAAATGAAATTGATTTTCGTACATCATTCCTAAAAAAAACAATTTCATATCCTTTTTTAATTTCTTGTATGACAGGGGGAACAGAGGAAGCTGAAAGTATAAATCTAAGACTTGCAACGGCAGCTTCAGAATTAAATATACCAATTGGAATAGGAAGTCAGAGGCGTTCTATTGAAGATGGTAAATATGATAACTCGTACAAAATAATTAGAAACCGGGCCAAAAATGTTCCGGTGTTGGGTAATATCGGAGCTGCGCAAATTGTTCAGTTAAAAGATTACGGCAGCATTCAAAAATTAACGGATTTGGTAGAAGCCGATGCCATGGTAATCCATTTAAATCCTCTGCAGGAATTACTGCAAAAAGAAGGGGAACATAATTTCAAGGGACTTTTGTCTTCAATTAATGATCTAAAACATAAATTGGACCTACCTTTATTTGTAAAGGAGGTCGGTTCAGGTATTTCGCTTGATTCCGCGAAAAAATTGTTGGATGCCGGCGTTAGCGGTATTGATGTGGCCGGAGCCGGGGGAACAAGCTGGGCAGGAGTAGAAATACTTAGAAATAATAATAACAAAGACAGTCAATTTTGGGATTGGGGCTTGCCGACTTCCTACTGCATAAGAAAAATTAATACACTGAAAGAAATACACAATTTTACTCTCGTCGGCTCGGGAGGAATAAACAATGCGATGGACAATGCCAAAGCTTTTGCCTTGGGTGCCGACTTAACCGCATCGGCAAGAATAATTCTACAAACATTAGATAATTCGGGAACGACAGGCGTAATTAATTTAATTAAGAACTGGTTCGAAACGCTAAAGAAAATTATGTTTTTAACCGGTTCTAATAATTTATCGGAATTTAAAGCGGAAAAAATTATTAAGAAGGAAAATCTCTATTGAACGCACAATTATCAAAACAGATAAATTCTCTTTATACAAAAGAAAGAAAGAAAATTAATACTAAACTTCAAAAATTATTTAGAAATAAAAAACCTCAATCACTGTATTTTCCGGCATCTTATATTTTAAAAAACGGAGGTAAAAGAATAAGACCGATGCTTGTCTTGTTTTCGGCAAAGGCGGTAGGAGGAAGTTACGAAAGCGTCGGACACGCAGCATTAGCGGTCGAGCTTCTCCATAGTTTCTCTTTGGTGCACGATGATATTATGGACAACGCGGACAAGAGAAGAAATTTGCTCACACTTCATAAAAAATATGATTTGAGTACTGCAATTTTGGCCGGGGACAGCCTGCTTTCCATAGCTTACCGGGAACTGCTCAAAGATTTAAATAAAAGTGCTAAATCTTCCGTCGGAATTTTTACCGAGGCATTGGTGGAAGTATGCGAAGGTCAGGCTTATGACAAGGATTTTGAAGACAAAAAAAATGTATCCATTTCCGATTATAAAATAATGATAAGCAAAAAGACTGCTGCTTTAACCGAAATGTGCTGCCGTTTGGGAGCCGTTCTGGGCGGCGGGAAAAAAGAGGAAATCAATTCTTTAAAACTTTTCGGCAGATATATCGGATATGCATTTCAAATTAGAGACGACCTTTTGGATATTACCGCGGAAGAAAATAAATTCGGTAAAGTACACGGCGGCGATTTAATTGAAGGTAAAAAAACATTCCTGCTGTTAAAGGCTTTTGAATTGGCTAAAGGCAATGACAAAAAATTATTGCAAAAATTAATTACTAATAAGGGGATTAGTCCCAAAAACGTAAGAAAATATAAAGAAATATACGATAGATTGGGTATATTGGATTTAGCCGAAAAAGAAATTAAACGAAACACAAATAATGCATTAAGGCATTTAAATAAATTAAAAAGTAATGAAAAAATAAAATTAGTCTGGCTTGCAAATTATTTATTAAACAGAAACAATTGATGATAACTAAGAAGGTTAAAATAATTAATAAAGCAGGTCTGCATACAAGACCGGCTGCGACTATTGTTAAATTTGCTTCAAAGTATTCTTGTGAGTTTTTCATCCAAAAAGACGGAATAAACATAAACGGAAAAAGTATAATAGGGGTAATGACACTTGCTGCCGAAATGGGCTCCGAACTTACACTAACATTTGACGGAGAAGACGAAAAAGAAGCAAGCAGGGAAATAGTCGGTTTTTTTGAAAGAGGATTTGACGAATTATGTTAACATTTAACGAAATATTTAAAGACGCCGAAAACAGAATTACGGGCATTGCTGCGGCTCCCGGATTGGTAATTGCAAAAGCGTATAAATTTATAAAAGAAGAACTTGAAGTAAACGACAACGAAATTACGGACATAAAGCAAGCTCTTCTTGATTTGGACGAAGCCGTAGCAAGATCAAAAAAGGAATTGAATAAAATTCTTAATTTAGCCCGCGTTATAATGGGCGATAAAAGAGCTATCATTTTTGAAGCTCAAATGATGATTCTCGATGATCCGATACTATTGGGTACAATTAGAAGAAGAATAGAATATGAAAAAATGGCTCCGGAGTTTATTGTTAACGATGAAATATCAAAATATCAAAGATTAATGTTAAAAGCTCACGAAGCATATATGAGCGAACGTGCTCACGATATTGAAGACATTAAAAACAGAATAATAAGAAATTTAAAAAAGAAAAGGTGGAAATCTAAAATCACACAGGATGTGATTGTCGTTAGCGAATCCCTTACTCCCGCAGACACAATTTTATTTTCAAGGAGCAACACAAAAGGCTTTATAACAGACCGCGGCGGATTAACTTCTCACGCTGCAATTATTTCAAGATCTTTAAATATACCTGCGGTAGTTGGAACCCATAACTCTACCTTGGTTATAAACAACGACGATGAATTAATTGTAGACGGCTTTCACGGATGCATACTTGTAAATCCGACAAAAAGACAACGAAATTTCTTCAACACAAAAATAAAACACCTTAAAGAACTTCAAAAAAGTTTAGAAGAATTAAAAGATAAAAAAGCCGAAACTACGGACGGAAAAGTTATCGAACTATTAGCCAATGTAGATGTTACCGGTGAAATTGATGTTGCCAAAACTACCGGAGCGCAGGGAATAGGACTATACAGAACAGAGCAAATTTTGGCTGAAATAGGAGACCTTGCAACTGAAGACGAACAGACAAAAATTTACAGTCAATTAGCTTCAAGAATGTATCCGCAGATTGTAACAATTAGGGCTTTGGATATTGGCGGTGATAAATTTAATTTTTCGGAAATATCCGAACCCAATCCGTTCTTGGGTTTAAGAGGCATTCGACTTCTCTTAAAAAATGAAAACCTGTTCAAGGGTCAAATAAGAGCTGTTCTGAGAGCAAGCAAAAATAAAAATGTACAGCTGATGCTTCCCATGGTATCTTCTTTACTGGAAGTGAGAAAAGCGAAAGAATTAATCGAAGACTGTAAAAAAGAACTTAAAAAATCAAAAGAAAAATTTGATAAAAATATTAAAATCGGAATTATGATTGAAGTCCCTTCTACGGCTCTGATGGCAAAAGAATTTGCCGACGAAGTAGATTTTTTAAGCATAGGGACCAACGATTTGGTCCAATATTTGGTCGCGGTGGACAGAGGCAACGACCTTGTTTCCGACCTGTATAGGGAGTTCCATCCGGCAGTGATAAAAACAATTAAATTAATTTTAGAAGGTGCAAAGGCTTCCAAAAAGAATGTCAGTTTGTGCGGTGAAATGGCTGCGGAAACTCTGGCTATACCGCTTTTAATAGGACTTGGGCTTGAGACTATGTCACTTTCCCCGGTAACAATTCCGTATGCAAAAAAAATAATAAGAAGCATTTCTTTCAAAAAGGCAGAAGAGTTGGCTAATGAATGTTTAAGTTTTACTACTTGCATAGAAATCACCGAAAGAATTGAAAAGTTTTTTGAAGATAATTCAATTAAAAGAACAAGAAACTTAATTTAACAAAAGAGGAAATATGACAATTAAACAATACGTTGAAAAATACGACCCGGAAAATCAATTTGAAGTAATGATAAAATATTACGAACAGGTACAAAATGCCTGGTCGAACAGTTTTGAAATCCCTGAATATCCGAATGAAGATATTTCAAATATAGTTATAACCGGACTCGGCGGTTCCGCAATTGCAGGGGATCTGATTAAAGAATTCTTAAAAGATGAATTACAAATTCCTATAATTGTAAATAGAAATTACTCGCTGCCTAAATTTGTTAATAAAAATTCACTTTGCATTTTTTCTTCTTATTCGGGCAATACGGAAGAAACGGTTGAAGCCTTACAGGAAGCTATAAAAACCGGCTGTAAAATTATTTGCCTTACAACAGGCGGCAAAATATCCGAAATAGCAAAAAACAATAACATTACTTGCGTGTCTTTGGCAAAAGGATATCAGCCGCGTTATGCATTGGGTTCAAGTTTCTTTACGCTGCTGAAAATCTTTACGCTGCTAAATCTCATTCCGTCTCAAGATGAAACTGTAAAAACAATTATAGATTTATGGCGGAAAAAGGGCGGAGAACTTTCTCAAGAAGGTAACTCCGCTTATAAAATTGCAGGGAACTTAATCGGTTATATCCCTGTTATTTACTCCGGAGACAATATAACCTCTGCTTTGGGTAACAGATTCAAGTGCCAGATAAATGAAAATTCAAAATTAAACGCATTTCATAATGTTATTCCCGAAATGAACCACAACGAAATTATAGGGTGGGAAACTTATGACGGCGATCAATTTAAGACTGTTGTTGTAAATATTTTAGACGAAGAATATCACTCGCAAGTTAAAAAAAGATTTAAAATTATATCTGACTTGATTAAAAAGTTAAAAGTTGAAATTATTACATTGGAAAGTAACGAAACTTCTTTTAAACTGAGGTTGATGGATCTAATTTACCTAACCGACTGGATATCGTATTACTTGGGCATTTTAAGAGGGAAAGATCCATCGGAAATAGACAATATAAAATTTCTTAAGAATGCATTAGTTTCTTAAAAATTTTTACCGAAAGTTACTTGCCTTGGATTTTATTAAAGGGAGTTCTCCTAAAATTTTGAGGGCTGATTATTAATATTTTCGGTTAAGTATGTTCAAAAAATTTAGCAAATACTTCTTACTTCTATTCTTCCTATCCAATCAAATTCTGTTTGCCCAGTATTATTCATTTGGAAGGAATAAAGTGCAGTATAATAAATTTGACTGGAAAATTTTAAAAACCAAGCACTTCGACATTTACTATTACAGCGACTTATTTGAAATTGCGGAAATAGGTGCCGAATATGCAGAAAAAGCTTTTGATGAATATAAAGTAAAATTTAATTCATACATTACCCGAAGAATTCCATTAATATTTTACAACACTCCGTTACATTTTCAGCAGACCAATACCTTACCGGGGTTAATTCCCGATGCCGTAGGAGGTTTTTTTGAATTTGCAAAGGGCAGAGTAGTCATTCCCTCGAACGGTTCTTTGAAAGATTTCAGGCATGTTATCCGTCACGAGCTTACACACGTTTTTATGAAAAATAAGATATTTCATATTATGTCGGGCCACAGGCAGTCAACCGGCAAATCTCCCCCTCTTTGGTTTGTGGAAGGATTAGCGGAGTTTAATTCGACCACGGTCGATGCTCAAGCCGAAATGCTGATACGCGATGCCGTTATGAACAACTTTTTTGTGGGCATTCAAGATATTTACAAGATTTCAGGTTCATTTTTAATGTACAAAGAAGGACAGAGTTTTTTGGAATTTGTAAAAGCGGAATACGGGGAAGACAAAGTATTTTTAATGATGGATAACTTTTGGATGTATAAAAAATTCACCAAAGTTATTGAATACACACTGGGCAAATCCATCGAACAGATTGATGCACAATGGATTTCTTACCTTAAAAAAAAATATTATCCGTTATATGCCGTAAAAGAACAATTGGATTCCGATAGCAAAAGAATAACAAATTGGGGATTTAATTTTTCTCCCGTACCGTACAAAAAAGATAATAAAACTTATTTATACTTTGTTGCCAACCGTAACGGGTATTCTTCAATTTATAAAATTAAACTTGCTGAAAAAGGTGAAGAACAAACCGAACCGGAATTGGTTTTACGCGGCGAAAAATCGGATAAGTTTGAAACATTGCATTTATTTAGGTCTTCTATCGATGTATCGAAGGACGGCATTTTAGCCTTTGTTTCAAAGAGCGGGGGAACCGATGTTATTTATTTTTATTCAATTGATGAAGATGAAATTATAAGCAAATTTAAGTCTGATAATCTTATAAGCATAGCTTCGCCTAAATTCTCGGATGACGGAAACTTGATTACTTTTCAGGCTATTGATTCCAAAGGCTACAGAGACATTTATATTTATAATTTAAACAGCAAAAATTTAGAAAGAATAACAAATGATTATTATAACGATAAGGATCCTGCATTCGGAATAAATAATAATCAAATTATTTTTTCATCGGATCGAACGGTGGGAAAATACAAAGAAAAGAACAATATCTTTTCCATCGATGTAAAGACAAAGAATATAAAATATTTGACCTATTTAAACGGGGAAAGCAACGCGCCTATTTTAAATAACAAAAAGAACAAACTTTTTTTTACTTCCGATTTAGACGGAGTCTACAACATATATTCCGTTGAGTTTAAAAATGGAAGGACTTCGGAAATTGTACGAAAGGAAACGAATTATATAACAGGTGTATTTACGCCTCGTCAAATCTCACCTTCCGAAATTACATTTAGTGCGTTTAACAAATTCGCTTTTAATTTGTTTTCAAAAAATATTGGAAAGTCGGGCGCAGATTCCCTGAAAACTATTGTTATGGATTTTGATACAACAAGTACAACTTGGGCAGCGGACTTTTACACTTCAACGCCGATTAAAGCGGACGTAAAATACGAAAAACATTACTCATTGGATTTTGCTCAAAGCCAGATATCTACAAGTCCCGTGTACGGCACGAGAGGCGGAGCTGTAGTATCTTTAAGCGATTTATTGGGAAACGATAATTACTATTTCATCCTTTACAATACCGCTACGGTTCAAAGTGAATTTTTAAACAGTTTTAATTTATCTTTGCAAAGAGTTGACCTGACCGGAAGAACAAATTACGGATACGGAATTTTTCATTTTACCGGGAACAGATATGATATAAGAGACTCGGATGTATTCTTTTTTGAAAGAAGTTTCGGCGGTTTTTTCCAGCTTAGTTTTCCGCTGTCCAAATTTTCAAGGATTGAAACTTCCGTTACAGTCGCCAACTCCGATAAAGAGGTAATCAGAGGGGTAATTGCAAGAAAAGCTTTATTGGTAAGTAATTCAATAGCTTACGTTTACGATAACTCACTTTGGGGACCATCCGGACCCTTAGACGGGACGAGAACCCGGCTGCAGCTTGCCTACACGGGGGATGTTAAATTCAGCAATGTTAATTATTACTCCGTAATTGCCGACTTTAGAAATTATCTCCGTTTAGGTCTTCGTTCCGCCTTTGCAATGCGTGCGGCTTTCTTTTATAACGACGGACAAGAAGCAAGAAGGTACTTTATGGGCGGAAGCTGGGATTTAAGAGGCTGGCCCCGTTTCTCAATCCGCGGAGAAAAAATGTGGCTGACTTCAGTGGAGTTCAGATTTCCGTTGTTAGATCAAATCAAATTAAAATTTCCTTTCATGAATTTAGGATTTTTCGGCATTAGGGGTGCAGCGTTTTTTGATGCAGGAAGCGCTTGGGATACCATTTACAGAAGTACGTTGGGCAGTGTAGGCGTCGGGATAAGGTTTAATTTATTCGGTGCGTTGGTTTTAAGGTATGACATCGGCAAAAAAATTGAGAATAATTTTACACGTTTTCAAGACGGCTTGTTTTATCAATTTTTCTTCGGGTGGGATTTTTGAAAAGGATCTTTTTCATATCGTCATTTCTTTTAATTCTTATCGGCGGATGTACACCCAGCATTTTGATTGTAAAATCAAAAATTGATCCGGACGCATATTCGATGTTCGGTAAAACTCCGCAAAGAACATTTTATTCACCAATAGAAATAAACAGCAATCTAAAACTGAAATGGGAAAACGACACTAAAGGCGCATTCCCAAATTCATCCGTAACAATTTCCGATTCAATAGTTTTTGTAAATGATCTATACGGAAGAGTATATGCTTTCAATTTCTCTAACGGTAAAAAATACGGTGAGATAAAAAATAAAGGTGCCGTGTATACCACTCCTGTAGTCTCGGGACTTTGGATTGTCTTTGTCGTTTCTCAGGAAGAAGACAATATGTCAAATTTTATTATGTATGATTTTACTAATGCAAAACCTTTCAGAGATGTGGAGATTAAAGGAAGAGTTCAAACGGAAATTTTAAAATTATCCGACGGATTTGTAGTTGCAACTGTTGACGGTGACGTAATAAAATACAATAATTTCGGTATATTTTTATGGAAGACAAGCACTGAAGCTCAAATAAGAAGTAATCCCTCTTTCAAAAATAAAAAAATTATTTTTGGTAACGATAATGGCGAATTATTGGCGCTGAATAGTGATAACGGGAAAATCATTTATCGAAAAAAAATAGGAGGTAAATTTAGAAGCGGCAGTACAATAAATAAAGAGAAAGTATTTATGGGAAACACAAACGGTTATTTGTATTGCCTGGATATCGACTCAGGTAATATTATTTGGAAGTTTAATTCCGGAGCTAATATTTTAATGACTCCCGTGTTCGACGATTCAAATATTTACTTCGGTAATTTAGCCGGTAAATATTTCGCTGTCGATAAAAAAAACGGCAAAAAAATATGGGAAATTAAAACGGACGGATTGTTTAACACAACTCCGTTTTTAACTAAAAATATTTTAATCGCACCGGATTTTAACAAAAAGATACTTCTTATAAATAAACTAAACGGTGTAATACAAAATTCTTTGAAAGTAAGAGGAAGAACAAAGTTGTCGCCGGTAATATATAAAAACACTCTCTTTATCGGCTATGACAGAGGTAAATTGGAAGCTTATGAAATTGGCAACTAATATATTATTTTTTATTATTCTTGTCTTATCGGGTCTTGATTATGCACAGAATAATAAAACCGAAGTAATCATCAAGACGCAGATGGCTTCTTCCGAAGTTTATATGGACGGTAAATTGTTGAACGACAAACGCACCGATCTTATGTCCACCAAAAATATAACTTATGCTGATTTAAATAATATCGGATATTCCTTGATTGCTTTTAACGGAAAATTGAATAATGATTTTAATCGAAATCCGCTTCGAGACGAATATCTGACTTCGACAAAAAAAATATTTCCCGGTAAAAGCATATTTAACTCTAAAGATTATAAAAATATTGAATTTGATTTTACCGATGAAAATGAAGAAGAACTTTTTTATGATAAACCCATTTTTAAAATCCTTCTCGGAAGTTTTGTAGCTTTGGGCGCGGCAACGGCTTATTTCAAAATTAAAGCCGATAAAAGATTTAACGACTACAAAAAAACCAATAACTCTTCTTTATTGGATGAAACTAACAAATATGATACAATAAGCGGGGTTACATTTTCACTGATGCAGATAAATTTTGGGGTATTAGTCTATTATTTTCTGCGCGAATAATTCTCTGCCTTTATTTTCTTATTTTTCTGTTTAATAAACACATTATTATTAACAATCAGATAAATGAATGCTCACTGTACTTGATGCTTTGAATAAATCGACCGAATACCTCGAAAAGAAGGTCATAGAATCTCCAAGAACTAATGCCGAAATACTGCTTGCTCACATTCTTAAATGCAAACGGCTTCAATTGTACCTGTCGTTTGACAGACCCCTGAAAGACGATGAAAAGAATTTATACAGAGAATTACTGCAAAGAAGAGCCAATCACGAGCCTGTTCAATATATTACAGGTATTGTCGAATTTTACGGATTAGAATTTCATGTTGATAAGTCGGTTCTTATTCCTCGTCCGGAGACTGAAATTTTAGTTGAAACAATAATTAAAAACACTAACCCCGATGAGAAAATCAATATTTTGGATATAGGCACGGGCAGCGGAAACATTGCCGTCACTCTTGCCAAGCATTTGCCTAATTCTAAAGTAACAGCAATAGATAAAAGTAAAGATGCCTTGAAAATAGCAATTAAAAATTCCGAACTGAACAATGTAAATGAACAAATTGATTTTATTGAATACGATATTTTAAATAATCAAAAATTCTTTGCCAATGATTTTAATTTGATAGTTTCGAATCCGCCCTATGTTTCCGAAGAAGAATATAATAATTTAGAACCGGAATTAAATGAATATGAACCTTCGATTGCGCTAACGGATTTTTCAGACGGGTTCATCTTTTATAAAAGTATTTCTAAACAGGCTGAAAATTTATTAACTGCAAACGGCAAATTATATTTTGAGTTGGGCACCGGGCAAAGTAAAAATGTAAAAGAAATTATGGAGCAAAATAATTTTTCCAATATTCAAATCATAAAAGATTATCAAAACCACGACAGAGTAATATGGGGTTCGTTAATATGAAAGTAATTGTACAAAGAGTTAAAGAAGGCGGGGTATATGTTAAATCGCAAGAATATAATTCCGAAATAGGAAAAGGATTCGTTATCCTGTTGGGGATAAAAGTCGGCGACAAAGAAGAAGATGCTGTTTACCTTGCCGATAAGTGTTCCAACTTAAGAATTTTTGAAGATGAAAACGAGAAAATGAATCTGTCCATAAAAGATGTTGAAGGGGAAGCACTTGTAGTTTCTCAATTTACATTATACGGTGATGCCGCCAAAGGGAACAGACCGAGTTTTATTGAAGCGGAAAGACCCGAAAAAGCCGAAAAACTGTATAAAGTTTTTGTCGAAAGATTAAAAGCAAACATCGGCTCTGACAAAGTAGCTACGGGTATTTTTGGTGCAATGATGGAATTAAAGATAATAAATGACGGCCCGGTAACAATAATAATAAATTCAAAATAATATACACCTGTCCGCCGGAAACGGAATGAAAATTAAATCAAAAGATTATTGTAAATAAAGGAGAGTATCTGAGTTATAAAGGAAGGTAAAATTAAATTTATGATAAAACAAAAAAGGGAGATTACAAATAAAATCGGCTTAGATTTAATGTTTTAAAAAATAAACTAAAAAATAAAAAGAATAACCCCGAAGGGGTGATATAAAAAAA
>CAZAOG010000097.1:0-11290 GCA_964486645.1 uncultured Ignavibacteriaceae bacterium
CGTGAAACCGTTTCAACGGTTTTTAGTACTTTCTTTTAAGGACTCATTTGAAATAATAAAATTATGAACAAACTTTCAATTGATGATATTGAGCCGAAAGGCAAAAGGGTTTTAGTCAGAGTTGATTTTAACGTACCTCTGGACGAGAACGGAAACATTACCGATGACAAAAGAATAACGGCTTCTCTGCCTACAATTAAAAAAATAATTAATGACGGCGGAAAGGCAATATTGATGAGCCATTTGGGCAGACCGAAAGGAGAGCGGAAGCAGAAATTTAGTCTTGAACCCGTTGCAAAAAGATTGGGTGAACATTTGAATAAGAACATAATATTTTCAAATGACTGCATCGGAGATGACACCGGATTTCTGGTTAATAATTTGCAATCTTCGGAAGTTCTTTTGCTTGAAAATCTCAGGTTCCACAAAGAAGAAGAACAGAACGATCCCGGATTTGCAAAAGCTCTATCCGAATTTGGTGATGTTTACGTAAACGATGCTTTCGGAACCGCACACAGAGCGCACGCATCCACGGAAGGAATAACAAAATTTATTTCGCCCTGCGTTGCAGGTTATTTAATGAAGAAAGAACTGGATTTTTTGGGCGGTAAGTTGGAAAATCCCGAAAGACCTTTCTGCGCAATATTGGGAGGCGCAAAAATATCGGGTAAAATTGATGTAATAAAAAACCTGCTCGGTAAAGTTGATTCGCTTCTCATCGGCGGGGGAATGGCTTTTACATTTTTCAAAGCTCAAGGGATGGAAATTGGTACTTCACTTTTAGAAGAAGATAAAATAAACCTGGCAAAAGAAATACTGATATCGATTGAAAACAGCACTACAAAATTATTCCTTCCCGTTGATATTGTTACGGCGGATAAATTCGGTAATGATGCTGCTTTTCAGGTGGTTTCCGTAGAGAATATGCCGTCCGACCAAATGGGATTGGATATAGGACCCGAAACAGTTAAATTATTTTCCAAACAAATAATAAGTTCAAAAACCGTTGTTTGGAACGGTCCGATGGGTGTTTTTGAATTTAAAAATTTTGCCAATGGAACTTTTTCGGTTGCCGATGTATTAAAAGAAGCGACAAATAAAGGTAGTATTACCATAGTCGGCGGAGGTGATTCCGCCGCTGCAATTAAGGAAGCGGGCTTGGAAAATGACGTTTCACACGTTTCAACCGGCGGCGGCGCTTCATTGGAATTTTTAGAAGGGAAACTTTTGCCGGGAGTAGAAGCATTAACTTCAAAATAAAATAAAAAAGGAATTTTGTGAATAACTATTACAAACCAAGAGGATTGGGAGGATTTAGTCTTTTCCCTCCGGTAATTAAAAGTCTTTTAATTATCACCGGATCGGTATTTTTACTTCAAACGTTACTTAACAGTCTTACTTTTGACGGTATACCGGGCTGGTATATTATAAACAGATGGTTTGCCCTAAATCCTTTGAACGGCATAGATGCAGCCGGCAATAGTTATAATTTTCAAGTTTGGCAGTTGATAACTTATCAATTTATGCACGGCGGGTTCGGTCATATTTTATTTAATATGTTTGCCCTTTGGATGTTCGGAATTGAAATTGAAAATTTGTGGGGCTCAAAGAAGTTCTTGTTTTTTTATCTGTTTTCCGGAGTGATTGCGGGCTTGTTTTATCTGCTGCTTTCGCCTTTAATCGGTATCCCCCCTGCGGTTACAATAGGTGCATCGGGAGCCGTTTACGGTGTTATGATTGCATTCGGACTGTTCTTTCCCGACAGACCGATTTATTTGTATTTCTTCATTCCTATAAAAGCAAAATATCTTATTGCCGGTCTTGTCATATTTGAATTAATGTTTGTTAACAGCGCCGGCAGTAATATTGCACGTTTGGCTCATATCGGCGGCGCTCTTGCGGGCTTCCTGTTTATCATGTTTGATAAAGACAGTTACATATCTTTAAAGAGAACTTTAAATTGGAATTTCCATTTGAACGGCAGGAATAACTTTTTCAGTAATCTGCAGAATCCTTTTAGAAAAGAGGAAAGCAATGTTGAAGAAGCTGAATTTTATGAATTAAAAGATGAAACCAAAACCAAGGACGAACAAATATCTCAATCGGAGATTGACAGAATACTGGATAAAATCAGTGAATCGGGCTACAAAAATTTAACCGAAGAAGAAAAGAAAATACTCTTTGAAGCCAGTAAAAAAATAGATTAGCTTTGATGGAAAAAATAATCCGAAAATATTTTCCTAAAAAAAACATTTCATTCATCTTTCTTTTGTTTTTTGGAGTTTCGGTGTTAGGCGGGTGTTCCAAAGAACAAAAAATTGATGAAAAAACTTTCGTAAAAGTATATTCCGATTTGGTGATTGCGCAGGATTCGTTGGCTATGGATTCAACCGCTTTTGTTAATGAGAAAAAAAATATATTTACCCGATATGGTGTGAGTAAAGAAATGTATGTAAAAACATTGGAGTACTACAAAAAAAATCCGGATGAGTGGAAAGCTTTATTCAAAAAAGTTATTGCCTATCTGCGCGAGCAAGAGAAGAAGAAACCTTAAATTTTGCAGCCGCAATTCTTATCATCGGATACGTAATTTCTTTCGGCAGCCTCTCTTTTATCTCTTTTAAATTTATATATCCCTTTTTTAATTCGTGGTTAATTGTATTGATTATATCGTCGTGCAATAAACGGGTTATTTCAAATTCGGGATTCAGCTCAAGTATTGATTCTATGTGCATGGAAATTACGGTCTCGGAAAGTTTCCTTATTTTAGAGATTGAATTTAGCGAATAACCTTCTCTCATTAAACGCAGTGTCTCGCTAACATTCGGTGAGAGGTTGTTGTCTTTATTCCTTTTTTGTTGAAATATTTTTATTTCCTGAATTAGATCATCGCCGATTTTATTGAACATTCTTTGGGTAAAACCCTTAATGCTCATTAAATCGTCTTTGCTCGCGGGTTTCTTTTCAGCGATTGATTTGAGTATTTCGTTAGGACAAATTAAGGCAGGGTTTTGTAAAAATTTTTTAGCCGTACTTTGTCTTATTGCTTTTAATCGTGAAAACAATTCCAAACTTTCGCTGTATTCATCTTCTTTTTCAATAAATTCAATTTCTCGGTTTAAGTGTTTGGGAATTACTTCGCTTCCTTTATTTGTAATCTGTAATTTATCGTTCGATTTATTCGGCTTTAACAGCAATTTATCCGAATATAAATACTCAAACATATTTAGGATTTCTTCTTTCGAAAAGTTAATACACGAACCATAAAAATCTAATTTAGTATGTGAAGGTATTTTACTTTCCCCCTTTAGTATTTTTATTAAATCTTTTTCTTTTAAGGAATTGTTATTCCGGTTTACGGCGTTGAGTATAATTTCTTTTATATATTCCGAAGATGTATCCGAAAAATTTTGTCCTTGTCTGCACACATCGCACTTGCCGCAGGAATAGTTTGTTGTATCTTCGCCAAAATAATTTAATATATATTTGAATCTGCATTCTTTTGAGAAAACAAACCCCACCATTTCTTCAATTTTCTTTTGTCCCAGCAAGTAAGATGAATTTATTTTTTTATAATCGATTTGAAGTCTGTCCGAACTAACTCTTTGTGTTGTCAGGGTAACATAATCGCCGCTTGCATTTTTCTTGTATGTTAGCAGACCGAGGTCGTTCAATCTCTCAAAATTTTCGTTTATAATATCGGGGTTGAAATTCAGCTCTTTCGTTAAATTGGAGATTACAATCCCGACGGATTTATTGAAAATTTTATTGCCGTAATTTTTAACGAGATATATCAACATTTCTTTTACGCTGAAGTTCTGCGTTTTTTTAATGAATGTTTTAAGTTTTTCGGGACTGAAATTTATTTTTACCGTTGTGTTTTTGTTGTAGCGGGAAATTAATTTAATGTACCCGCTGGACTCAAGCGTATTCAAAGTTGAATAAAGCAAACCTTTGTTTAATTTTCTTTTAACGCAAGTATTTATAAAATCCGTGTTTATAAAAATATCATCTTCGTTTACAGAGCCGACGGCTATTTCTCCGTAGTCGCAAATAGCGTTATAAACATCTTGTATCAACTGTTTATCGGGATTTGAATTAAGCAGAAAATAATTGTGTATGTTCATATCGGCTTTTTCATAAAGCAGAAAAGAATAGGAATCTTTCCCGTCTCTTCCGGCTCGTCCGATTTCCTGATAGAAATTTTCGATTGAGCTTGGCGTGTTGTAGTGAATAATCAATCGAATATTTTTTTTATCAATTCCCATTCCGAAAGCATTTGTAGCGGCTATAATTTTTATATTTTCGTTTTGAAAATCATCCTGAATTTTAATTCTTATTTCAGGTTCAAGTCCCGCGTGATAGTAATTGCATTTTACTTTATGCATGTTCAAATATTCGCTTACTTCCTCTGCTGATTTTCTTGAGCTTGTATAAATAATAGCGGGAGAACCAAATTGATTGATAAGCGATAATGCCGTTTGATTTTTCTTTGTTGTTGGTATAACATTTATAATAATGTTATTCCTTTCAAATCCCTTTACAAAAATTTTTGGTTTCTTAAAATTTAATTGCTTTATAATATCTTCTCTTACTTCCAAGGTTGCCGTTGCCGTAAAGGCGGAAATATGTTTAACCGAAATATATTCGGCAAAATCTTTAATCTTTCTGTAGCTCGGTCTGAAGTTATGTCCCCATTGGCTGATGCAGTGGGCTTCATCGACAAACAAATATTTGGGCGACAGCTCTTTTAGTCTTTTTGCAAACTCTCTGTTTTCCAATTTTTCGGGTGAGACCAATAATATTTTAAGCTTACCGTAGGCGAGCTTCTGCATTACTGTTTCATATTCTTGATAGTTCATCGAGCTGTTAACCAATCCCGCAATTTCTTCTTCCTTATTCAAAGCGTCAACCTGGTCTTTCATCAAAGCTATCAAAGGCGAAATAATAATGGAAAAATTATCCGAAACAATGGAAGGAATTTGATAACAAATCGATTTGCCCGCGCCGGTTGGAAGTACGGCTAAAATGTTTTCACCTTTTAAAATACCGTTTATTATCTCCAACTGATTGGGCTTGAATGTGGAATAACCGAAATATTTATTTAATGCTTGATAGGGAGTCATTTTTTAATACGAATAACGGTAAAAAAAATATTTTTTAAGTTATAAAATTTAGAGGAAAAGTTTTCCTGTTCTTAGAAATTATAAATTCTCAATAATCGGAAATTCATTTTTATTTTAAAAAATTAAAATTAAAAAAACAGTTAAATATGACTTATTTTTACATAAAATCATTGGTATTATATTTGTATTTTGCACTTTATAAAAAAATATTATTAACTATTCAATTTAATTATGGAAGATAACGATTTAAAATTAGAAGATATATTCGGCTCAACACATTTTTCAAACGATGCCGACGGAATAAATTTAATAGCTATTGTCGGTGCAGGTGTAATGGGGCAGGGACTTGCGCAAACAATTGCCGGCGAAGGTATGGAAGTTATTGTTGTTGAAAAAGACGGCGTTCATTTAAAAAGCGCGAAACAGCTACTTTCGGAATCACTCGACCGTGATATAAAAAGATGGAGCGTTACCGAATCAGAAAAGAAAGCCATACTCAGCAGAATTACTTGGAAAAAATCTTTGGAAGCAGTTAAAGACTGTGATATAATTATAGAAGCCGTTGCAGAAAATTTTAATTTGAAAAAAGAAATTTTTCAAAAACTTGATAAGCTTGCTAAAAAAAATACAATCTTTATCTCAAACACTTCAACTTTAAGTCTTACTAAAATTGCGGAAACTACTTCAAGACCGGACAAAATAATTGGTATGCATTTCCTTAATCCGGTTCCTAAAATACCTCTTGTTGAATTGGTTAAATGTCTGCAGACCTCTAACGAAACGGTAAAAATAGCTAAAACATTTGCGTCAAAAATCGGAAAAACACCTGTGGAGGTTTACGAGTATCCGGGATTTGTAACAACCCGCGCCATTGTACCTTTATTAAATGAAGCAATGTACATTTTAATGGAAGGCGTTGCTACTGCCCAGCACATCGATACCGCCATGAAACTCGGCTACAACTTTCAAGCCGGTCCGTTGGAAATGGCGGATATGATGGGACTTGACGAAGTGCTTGCCTGGATGGAGACCCTTTGGAAAACTCTCGGTGAACCGAGATACAGAGCGTGCCCTATTTTAAGAAAACTTGTCCGCGAAAGAAAACTCGGCAAAAAAACAGGCGAGGGATTTTACAAATACGATAAAAACGGAAAAATTATTTCTTCTTCGTTTTAAATAGAAATTAAGGAAACAAAATGAAAGTGCTTGTATTAAATTGTGGAAGTTCATCTATTAAATACCAATTGATTGATACCGAGAAAAAATTTGAATTGGCAAAAGGTATGGTAGAAAGAATAGGAATGTTGGGCGCCGTTTTATCTCAAAAAAGATATGACGGGGACAGTTTAAAAATTGCCGGCGAAATTTTAGACCACTCAATGGGCATCGAATATGTACTGGGTGTTTTGTTGAGCAAAACCCACGGTGTAATAAGTTTTAAAGAAGAAATAGAAGCGGTGGGACACAGAGTCGTCCACGGAGGAGAAACATTCTCCGATTCAATTTTAATTACCGATGAAGTTATAAAAGTATTACGTGACAATATTGAATTGGCTCCTCTGCACAATCCCCCGAACATAAAAGGCATACAAGCCGTAAAAAGAATTTTACCCGATGTTCCTCAATGCGCTGTTTTCGATACGGCTTTCCACAGTACAATGCCGCACAAAGCTTTTTTATACGGCATTCCCTTCGAATTGTACAAAAAATATAAGATCAGAAGATACGGCTTTCACGGACCTTCGCATTGGTACGTATCAAACAAAGCGGCGGAATTAATGGGTAAAGATTTTTCCGAATTAAAAATTGTTACCGCGCATCTCGGCAACGGCTGCAGTATGGCTGCAATTGACAGGGGGAAATCCGTAGACACATCCATGGGCTTTACGCCCCTTGAAGGATTGCTGATGGGAACCAGAAGCGGAGATATCGATCCTTCCATTATTACTTTTTTAATGGGTAAAGAAGGACTGACGTTATTTGAGATAAATACTTTGCTGAACAAACACAGCGGACTTACCGGCGTAAGCGGCGTAAGCAGCGATATGAGGGAAATTATTTCGGCTTATGAAGAAGGTAATAAAAAAGCAAAATTTGCGTTAGATATTTTCTGCTACAGAATTAAGAAATATTTAGGTGCATATTCCGCAGCCATGGGCGGAGTTGATGCGTTTGTATTTACCGGCGGTATTGGAGAAAATTCATCCGTAATAAGAAGAGAAGTATGCAGCAATTTAGAGTTTTTAGGCATCGAACTTGATGAAGAAAAAAACAATTCCAACAATCAAATTATTTCTGATGATAATTCCAAGGTTAAAGTATTCTGCATTTCCACCAATGAAGAACTGGTAATAGCAACGGATACCGAAAAGATCGTTTCTAATTCAAAGAAATAATTTTTCATCTTTTAACTAACCATTATTTGTAAAATTTATTATTTTCATTTATACTTCAACCAAGGTTTTGCATGAGCATTGAAATAATTTTTCTTTCATTCATTCCATTATTTGTCGCTATAGATATAGTCGGTGTTACACCACTCTTTATAGGATATATAGAAGGATTAGACAAAGCAAACATAAAAAAATTAGTAAGGGATGCGGTAATAACTGCGTTTGTTTTAGCCGTTGTTTTTTTATTGGCAGGTAAATTAATCCTCAATTTTTTAGGTATAACAATCAATGATTTTCAAATTGCAGGCGGTATTATTCTGCTGGTTCTTGCAATTGCCGATATTATGTCAACCGGAGAACAAAGAAGAAACCCCGGCAGCAATGTAGGCGTTGTACCTCTTGGCATACCGCTTATAATGGGTCCTGCGGGTTTAACAACAATAATAATGTTAGTAAATAATTTCGGTTATTTGGCAACTATTCTATCCATACTTTTAAATTTTATCCTTGTGTGGTTGATATTGGCAAACGCAAATTTGTTTATAAAAGTAATCGGTGAAGGCGGGGCCAAAGCATTCGCAAAAGTTGCGTCGCTGTTTATGGCTGCAATTGCCGTTATGATGATCAGAGTGGGAATAATAGGAATTATAAATGCAATTAAATAATAGATATTATATGCAAAAATTGTTAATATTATTTTTGTTAAAAGTCGGTTCTATAAAACGGTTGAATCATAAGCGGAAAAATTATAAACTTACGCGGTTAAGCGTTTGAGGGGTATTTTTTGTAAACAATAAAACTTGTATTGTTCTAATTATTTTTAATTTATTTAATTGATATATGTATTTGGGTATAAGCAGAAAATCCGTATTGGTAACCGCCGCCAGCAAGGGCATCGGAAGGGCAATCGCGGAAGAATTTGTTTCCGAAGGAGCTAAAGTAGCAATTTGTTCGAGGAATAAAGAACACCTTTTAAAAACCTCGGACGAAATAAAAAACAAGTACGGTGTGGAAGTTCTTTGGTGTGTTTGTGATTTAAGCAAGAAGAAAGATGTAGAGAACACCGTAAATGCGGTTATTAGAGAATTCGACGGTTTGGATATTTTAGTAAACAATTGCGGAGGTCCGGTAAGGGGCAATTTTCTGGATTTTAACGAAGAAGAATGGCAGAACGCATTTGAACAAATATTCCTAAGTGCAGTTACAGCCGCAAAACTTGCAGTCCCAAAGATGATTGAAAAAGAATGGGGAAGAATAATTAATATTACTTCTATATCAGTTAAACAGCCTATCGATAATCTCATTCTTTCCAACGCCGTCAGAACGGGTTTGGTGGGACTCGCCAAATCCCTCAGCAATGAGTTGGGCAAATATAATATTACGGTAAATAATGTTGCTCCGGGTTACACTCTTACAAACCGTGTATACGAACTGGCAGTAAGCAGAGCCAAAGAAATGAATATTTCGCACGAAGAAGTTTTAACGGATATAGCAAGGGGAATTCCGATGAACAGGCTTGCGGCTCCCGAAGAAATTGCTGCATTAGTGGTATTTTTAGCCTCAATGAAAGCGAGTTATATTACGGGCTGCACCATACCTGTAGACGGCGGTTTTATAAAAGGAATTTAGAATAATTTTAGATATACTTCTTATATTTTTAATTATTCGATAACTTATTTTATTAATGTCTTTCTAACAAGTTTTTAATCGAAGAAACACCTTTGCCTTTTAATTTCTTATATATTTTTTTATACAGTCCTTTACCGTCAAAAACTTCTTCGTACTTCAGGCAGATTTTGTATTCGTAACCGTTTAGTTTAAAAGACAATCCGTTTTTATGAACATCGTAACCGGATAATAAATATTGCAGATTGGTTCTGTGATCTTTGTAAATGTAAAAATATTTTTTCGAGTTTTTCATATCCATGGCTTTAGCGATACTTGTAAACACATATTTTCCGTCTTTATTTATTTTTGAGTAAGAATCTTTCAATGTAAAAACGGTTCTGTCCAATTTATTATTATAAATAAACAGAGCTTTATTTCTGCCGAATTTATTAGTATATGCAAATACATTTTTTCCGAATTTTCCGTTATTTAAAGTTGCCGCGAAGTATTCAAAATATTTTATTCCGCTGAATAACTTTCTCATTTTCATCAAAGGGAAAATTTCGTATTTGTGCCAATTTACAAAGCCTTCATCGGGTATTTCGCCGTCGTGCTGTCTGTAGTATTCCATCCCGTATTTTTCGTAAAACCCTTCTATTTGTCCGTGAGCAAAAAGAGGTAAACCCGGAAGCGTTAACATCATAACGGTTATTCCCAAATATTTATCTCCCTTCCCGAATTTATTGACGACGGGTTCCTCATCGGGATTACTTAAGTAGTTTACAAGTCTTTTTAGTATTTCCGGATTATCATTTAAAATATTTTTAACAATTTGATGGTAATCTTCGTTCTTTTCCTGAAGCAGCATATTCATAAACGCACTGTTGTATACCCTGTTCATTCCGAGTTCTTTTATAAAATACCACTCAGTCATCCAGTATGTCTCGGCAAAAAGCAAGATGCCGCTTTTGCTTTTTTTAATTTCATCCGTTAATTCTTTCCAAAATTCTTTCGGGAATTTTTTGTCAAAATCTTTTTCTTCCGTTGTTGCCGTATACCTTGAAGGCACAGAAGATGATTCAAAAGGTCTCGGGTACCACAATCTTGCAAAGTGGTATTTTGTAAGCAGCATCGCTGCATCAATTCTTACGATAGGGAAAAGCCTGCCGATTATTTTTAATTGATTGATCAACGCACGGCGTACTTTGGCTTTCGATAGATCCAGCTGCGCCGTATCGTTCCAAGGCATACTTGTTCCGTCGTTGCCGTGAAAAATGTATCTGATTTTCCCTGTTTTCTTTTCTTTAAACCTAAAAACAACCGCTGCGTCTCTCCGTGTGAAATAACCGTCTTCAATTTTAATTTCAAAATTTTTGTCGTCCGATAAATTCTTGCCCGTAAAAGAATAGTTATTGAAAGGCGGTGATTCGGTTTGAATAAAATAATCGGGGTGTTTAAAAAGCCAGTCCGAAGTAATGCCCGTATGATTCGGTACAAAATCGCAGGCTAACTTAATACCGACTTTTTCCGCTCTCTTCGATAAATTCAATAAAGCTTTTCGTCCGCCCAAATTCCCGGCTATTTTATAATTGTAAATTGAATAAGCCGAAGAAACACAATCGAAATTACCCGTTAATTCTTTAATTTTTTTTGAAGCCGGACTTCTTTCCCAAATTCCAATCAGCCAAAGTGCATTAAAATTTCTTTCCGATATTTCCTTTAATTCTTCGTTTGGAATTTGGTCCAATCTCTTAATTTTTTTATTGTATTTTTTGCTCAATTGGTCCAGCCAGACAAGGGTGTGCTTTGTTAGAATAATTGTGTCCTTCATCCAGGCTTTGTCTTTTGAGAAATTAAGCACTTTTCTATTTAATCTTTTTTTCATCGAATCGGTAAAATTTTAGGATTTTGGTTTTAAAGTTAATTATAATATTCTCTGCTGTCCAAGACAAAATAATTTTAAACAATCTTCAATTTACGTATGAAAATTTGAAGTGTTTCTCCATTTATATAAGATAATTGGTCGGTGATAGATTTGATAAGTCCACCGCAGAGTTAACAGAGAACACGCGGAGAATTCAGAGGTAAAATATCTTCTCTGCTTGCTCTGTGAATCCTCAGGTTCCTCTGCGGTAATTTTTCTGCTAATCAAAATTTTAAGGA
>CAZAOG010000098.1:0-10971 GCA_964486645.1 uncultured Ignavibacteriaceae bacterium
TAGGTGTTACGGTATAGTGAAATTAGTAGAGCGAATCGCCGATTCGCTCATCCGGTAAGTGCGAGAATAATTATAAAATTTTTGATAATTGGCATGGTTATTTAAATAAGGATGATTAAATTACAGCCCAAGGTAATTTCAACTTAAATTATGCGTAAATCTGAAGCTGTAAACACTACATTGACCGAAAAAGAAAAAAAGTTCGAAGAATCACTGCGCCCCGTTGCTTTATCCGATTTTAGAGGGCAGAAAAACATTACGGAAAACCTGAATGTTTTTGTTACCGCCGCAAAGAAAAGAAGAGAAGCCTTGGACCACGTTTTGCTTACGGGACCTCCGGGATTGGGTAAGACTACCTTGGCTTATATAATTGCTAACGAAATGGGTGTTAAAATCAAAACTACTTCGGGACCCGTTTTGGAAAAACCGGGCGACCTTGCCGGTTTGCTTACAACCCTTGAAGAAAACTCCGTTTTGTTTATTGACGAAATCCACCGTTTAAGTCCCGTAATTGAAGAATATCTTTATTCCGCTATGGAAGATTACAAATTGGATATAATGATAGATTCCGGGCCCAATGCTCGTTCGGTTCAAATATCATTGCCAAAATATACGCTTGTTGCCGCTACTACTCGTGCCGGAATGTTAACCTCGCCACTCAGGGATAGATTCGGTATAAAATTCAGACTTGACTACTACCGGGCGGAAACGTTAAATAATATTGTTATGCGTTCGGCAAGAATTCTTAACATCAGATTAGAAGAAAATGCTTCGATTGAAATTGCAAAAAGATCGAGGGGTACTCCCAGAATTTCCAACAGGCTGTTGAGAAGAACAAGAGATTTTGCCGACTTTGAGGACAAAAAAACTATTGACGTTGAAACCGCACAAAAGGCATTAAAAGCCCTGGACGTTGATGAATACGGACTTGACGAAATGGACAAAGACATTATTTTAACAATAATCGAAAACTACAACGGCGGGCCCGTTGGATTAAATACACTTTCAATTGCCGTTAACGAAGACCCCGGAACCATTGAAGAAGTTTACGAACCGTTTCTTATTCAGCAGGGTTTTATTCAAAGAACACCGAGGGGAAGAGAAGTAACCGAACTTGCTTACAAAAGATTTAATAAAAAAAAGATAAATACAAAGGGGAATTCTCTCTTTGATTAAAATGCGAATTATCACTTCACTTTATTTATAACGGAGAAAAAATGAAGATAAAAACTTTTTTGTTTATAGCGGTAACGTTTGCTTTGTCAACTGTATTTTCAAACTTTTTAATTGCGCAAAACAACCTGTACATGCCGAGAAATATTAAAAAAGCTTATGATAACGGAACCCGTTCCTACGACGGAAAACCCGGTAAAAATTATTGGCAGAACGGTTCCGATTATAAAATTAATGTAAAAGTTACCCCAAACAAAAAATTAGTGGAAGGCGAAGAAACCATTGTCTATCACAATAACAGTCCTAAAGATTTGGATAGGATTGTATTCAGACTTTACCAAAACAGAAATAAAGTTGGCGCAAGGAGGAGCAGAACGTTAAAAAAAATATCTTTGACCGACGGCGATATTATAACCAAAATGGTAATTGAGGGAAATGAAATTGACCTGACAAATAAAAAGAAAGTTATTGACAGGGGAACACTTTTAATTGTAAAACTTGATTCCCTGCTTGCATCAAAATCATCTCTGCAGATAAAAGTGAATTGGAATTTTACAATCCCGAGTGCATCTCAGGGAATGATGGGGTATTACGATTCCACATCTTTTCTTATCGGTTATTGGTACCCGCAAATTGCAGTATTCGACGATATTGACGGGTGGGACATGATACCTTATATAGGCACTCAGGAATTTTATAACGATTTCTCCAACTTTGACGTAAGCGTAACAGTACCGAATACTTTTGCAGTCTGGGCAACGGGAATATTACAAAACCCGGATGAATTATTGCAGGATAAATATTTGAACAGATATAATGTTGCTCACAAATCCGATGACATTGTAAAAATTGTAAGCGAGGAAGACCTGAAAAAGGGGGGAATATATAACGACGAAAACGAGTTTAACATTTGGCGCTTTAAAGCTGAAAACATCCCCGATTTTGTATTCAGCTTAAGCGACCATTACCTGTGGGATGCGGTTGGTTTAACCGTCGATAAAAACACAGGCAGAAGAGTTTTCATTTCCGCGGTTTACAAAAAAGAATCAAAAGACTTTTACGAAGTTGCCGATATCGCAAGACGGTCAATAAATTTCTTTTCAACAAAGATACCCGCCGTACCTTTCCCGTTTCCTGCTTTAACCGTGTTTAACGGAAGAGGCGGAATGGAATTTCCGATGATGGTAAATGACGGCAGTATGCCGACCAGGGAAAGAACGGTCGGCGTTACATCACACGAAATTGCCCACCAGTATATGCCTTTTTATATGGGAACAAACGAAACAAAATATGCTTTTATGGACGAAGGCTGGGCGCAGATGCTTCCTTTTGACTTCCAAACGGAAGTAGGTAAATACAACCCGAGGAGTAACAACAACAGATTTTATAAATTTATGGCCGGCAATGAAATGGAAATGCCGCTTATGATTCCTTCTAATTTGTTGACAGGTTTTTCATATTCTATCTCCGCATATTCAAGACCCGGTCAGGCGTATGAATATTTGAGGAACATGCTTGGCGACGAATTATTCTTAAAAGGTCTTCAAGCCTACATGGATAACTGGAATCACAAACATCCGGGACCCTATGATTTCTTTTATTCGTTCAACACTGCTACCGGAAAAAACTTAAATTGGTACTGGAAGCCATGGTTCTTCGAAAGAGGATACCCCGATTTAGGGATTAAAAAAGTAGAGAAAGAAAATGACAACTATAAAATTCTTGTTGAAAAAGTCGGGAATATTCCGGTTCCGATAAGACTTACATTTATTGATGACCAAGACAACGATACAACCATAACAAAAACCGCGGCAGTTTGGGAGAATAACACGGAAGTATTAATTGAAGCAAAAATTAATGGCAGCATTAAAACAATTTATCTCGGCGGTGATACTGTTTCGGATGTGAATTCAAAAAACAACCTTTATAAATTTGAAAAGTAAAAATGTCGGAATTTCCCCCGGATTCGGATGTTAAGGCCGCGCTCTAAACGGCGCGGCAATATTTCAACAAGCGGTAAAATACCTTTTGAAGACGTTGAAATATATTATAAGGTCACCTTACGCAGAACATTACATTAAATAGCCACGACCTTTAGGTCGTGGATTAGATGTAGCAACCAGACACGGGCTTTAGCCCCATTTTATCTAACTAATGTGGCTAAAGCCATTAGATTTTTTCTTAATTATTCCACGACCTGAAGGTCGTGGCTATAAATCGTGAAATAATGCGTAAGGTGAGTTATAAGTTAGAAAAAGGGTGTTTGTTTAAATCTTTACGATAAATGCAGATTATCTGTTTAACGCGGAACAGGGATTTTAGTTTATACCAAACCGGATAAGAATTTACTTACCGACAAAACTCTGATGCCTTCTTTTATAAAATCGACATCATTTTTTTTAACCACTTGATATGAGTACGGTATTTTAAGTCTTTCTCTAAAGTACAGTAAATTTTTCGACAGTGACGTATCATTCAATTTTACTTCAACGGCAAACCAAGGTTTATCGTTTACAGTAACTAAAAAATCAACTTCCTTTTTATCTACGTTTCTTAAATAACTTAGTCCTATTTTATAGCCTTCATATTCAAGTAAATATTGAACAAATTTCTTCAAATGTGAAGCAACTAAATTCTCAAATCTGGCTCCTTCATTTTCCACTTCCGACCAATCCAGCAAATATAATTTAGCTTCTTTTTTTAATCCTCTTATTTTTTTTGAATTATAGGGATAAACTCTGAAGTGATAATAAAAATTTTCCAATATGTTCAACCAGCTTGTAACAGAACGATGGCTTACCTCCAGGTCTTCTCTAATTGAATTTATTGAAAGCCCTGCTCCGACTTTAGTCGGCAAGAGATCGCCTAATAAATTCATATTAGATATGTCTCTAATATTCTCAATGTCACGAATTTCTTCTCTGAATAATCTTTCTAATTTCTCATTGTGCCATCTTCGTAAAGTTCTTAAATTTTGTTTGGCTAAAACTTCCGGGAAGCCGCCGAAGACGTATAAGATATTCAAATCTTCTTGAAAATATTTGTTGGGGAATTGCAGTTCTTGAAATATAGAAAATTTATTTTTCAATAATAATATTTCACTCAGCGAAAATGGAAACAACGTATAATAATGATATCTGCCCTGTAAAGAATCACTGCCTTTTCTGTATATATCCATTCTCGCGCTGCCTGTTACAATTATTTTTAATCTTTCAAATTCTTTATCATACAAACCTTTAACAAATGATTTCCATTTGGCATATTTATGAATTTCATCTAATATTAATAAACCGTTTTCTCCCGGGACTACCATCTCCAAAATCTTTTTTCTATCAGGTTTATAATCCCAATTATATAATGTATGATTCTTAAATTTTTTAGCTATAATTTTATCGGCAATTGTTGTTTTGCCGACTTGTCTTGCTCCGCCTATAAACACCATTTTTTCGGCTAAGTCATTGAGAATGTTTCCTGTTAAATATCTTTCTTTTATCATCTTGTTTACCATATCATTTTTGAAAAAAAGGTACTAATATATTTGCTTTAAAGCAAAAATATTAGCTAAAATTTTTGCTTTAAAGCAAAAATAACAGATATAAAAACACCAAATTAAAATAGGAATTGAATATTCTTTTACGGTTGTTTATCATTAAAAAAAATACAATTTAACGGCAGGTTAACCGCGGATAACACCGAGCGTTAGCAGGGTAAACAAAGGAGATTATCAGATTGTATCTTCTGCGTATTCTCTGTTGCTTCCGGGGTTAAATAATCTTTATTTAATGTAAAAATCATTTATTTCCCTTTCTTTTTTATTCCGCAATGCCAACCAAATCTTATTTTTTGCCGACTGCGAATTCTCCAAACCCAAATATTAAATTATTGTTAAATTGCTTCAAAAATTTGTGTAAAAAAAAACTTATACACATATTTACTAAACCTTTTAAAATTCTTTATGAAGTATTTACTTTATCTATCACCATTATTAATATTTATAATAGTCTCGTCAGTACGAGAGCTTAACGAGGGTGCCCTCGGTACAAAATCAAACCCTATAAAATTATATTTCACACCTTCCGTTGACGCAAAGCGAATTTCTTTTAACGCTAAAGAACTAACCGACTTTTTAGAAAAAGAGACCGGATATTATTACACAACGGCTGTTCCTGCAAGCTTTGTTGCCGTGGTTGAAGCTTTCGGCTCGGGTAAAGCGGATATTGCAAGTATAAACACATTCTCATATTTAATGGCTAACGCAAAATACGGCGCCGAGGCTAAATTAAGAATCGTAAGAGATTTTGGAGAAACAAGCTACAGAGGACAAATATTAACTCGCACGGATTCGGGCATAGACAGTTTATCGCAGATTAACGGAAAGAAGATGGCTTATGTTGACCCTTCGTCTACTTCGGGATATATTTTACCCAAAGCATTGCTTGACAGGATGGGCATTCACCCGTCGGAAACTGCTTTTGCAATGAGACACGATAATGTTGTTACAATGATTTATCAAAAACAAGTCGATGCCGGCGCTACATATTCTGCACCGCCGGACCCTGAAACGGGCGCAATTATGGATGCAAGAATGCGCGTTCTTAAACAATTTCCGGATGTGGCGGAAAAGATAAAAATTATCGGCTACACGGAAAGAATTCCCAACGACCCGTGGGTTTTCAGAAAAGATATGCCTGAAAAAATGAAAGAGAAAATTATTGCGGCACTTTTAAAATATGTAAAAACACCCGAAGGACAGAAAGCACTTTATGATATTTACGATATCAAAGGGCTAATAAGAACAAAGGACAGCGATTACGACGGTTTAAGAAAACTCTTGGAAAGAGAACATATCTCATTCGAAAAAATTACAAAAAAGAAATGATCTTAAAAGTACAAAATCTACATAAAATATATAAAAACGGAATGCACGCTTTAAAAGGCATCAACTTTGAGGTAAAAAAAGGCGAGTTCCTTGTAATTATAGGTCTCAGCGGTTCCGGTAAATCCACACTTTTAAGATGCATAAATCGTTTGATTGAACCTACTGCCGGTACGGTGGAATTTTTGGGTAAGGATATTACCCACGTTACCGGCGAAGAACTTAGAAAAGTTAAAACTCAAATAGGAATGGTCTTTCAGCATTTTAATTTGATAAACAGGCATTCCGTACTTAAAAACGTAATTTCCGGTAAACTCGGTCAATTAAAAACATTAAATTCAATTTTCGGAAATTTTACAGAAGATATTTATGAGGAAGCTTATAAAAATCTTGAAATTGTAGGTATAAAGGAAAAAGCAAAAGAAAGAGCGGATTCCCTCAGCGGCGGGCAGCAGCAAAGGGTGGCAATTGCAAGAAGCTTAATGCAGAATCCGAAACTTTTACTTGCCGATGAACCCGTTGCTTCTTTAGACCCCGCAACTTCAAATTCCGTTATGAGATTTTTTGAAAAAGTAAACAAAGAGTTCGGAACCACCGTAATTTGCAATCTTCATTTTTTAAGTTTGGTAAGAAGATATGCGACAAGGGTAATTGCGCTTAAATCAGGAGAAATTATTTATGAAGGTAATCCCTCGGATATTAATGAAGAGTGGTTTAAAACAATATACGGAGATGAAGCCGAGGAGGTTGAAATAAGATGATAAATAAAACCGAGTTGAATCAATCCCCGTTAGACATTATCAGGCAGAACAAACACCTTGAAGAAAGAGTCAATTTTATTAAGGCTATCTTTTTAGACATCTTTTTGGTCTTTTATTCTTTGCTCGTTGTCCAGCGTGTAATATACTATAAATTTATTCTCGATATAAGAGATATCCCCTTTAGTTGGTGGGGTATATTATTAGTATTTATTATCTCAATTGTAATCGGCACTTCCTGGACTTTTACGCGTACTTCGCTTTCCTGTAAATTATTCGGCATTGCCAAAGACAATAAAGTTACCAAATGGACCGTAGAGATTTTCGGATGGTTCCTTTTCAATATTACATTTATTGCCGGATGGATAATTACCAAACTTTCGCTTGTAGACCTGTTCAGCCCGGAAGGTCTTCAAGGCGCGGAAAGACTTTTCAGTTCATTGTTCAAACCTGAATTCGGAATTTTTGACGAAGCTCTTTTTGCAATGATTGAAACAATTTATATTGCTTTACTTGCTACCCTTATTTCTATCCCGATAACCTTACTTCTAAGTTTCTTCACCGCAAGAAATTTAATGAAAAGCAATAAAATAACATTTGCCGTTTATTATGTGCTGAGGTTAGTGTTGAATTTTATACGTTCAATAGAACCGTTAATTTGGGCGATTATTTTTTCGGTCTGGGTCGGCATCGGTCCCTTTGCCGGAATGATCGCACTTTTGGTTCATACTATTGCTTCGAACGCAAAACTTTATTCCGAAGCTATTGAAGGTATTGAACAAGGTCCCGTGGAAGCCATAACGGCAACCGGTGCAAATAAAGTGCAGGTTGTTTGGTACGCCGTTGTTCCGCAGATAGTTTTACCTTTCCTTTCTTTTACAATTTACAGATGGGACATAAATGTTAGAATGGCAACAATTATCGGTCTTGTCGGCGGCGGCGGAATAGGAACAATGCTTATGCAGTACCAAGGACTTGCAAGATGGAACGAAGTCGGTTTAATAGTCTTGATGATAGCATTGGTGGTTTGGGTGATGGATTATATCAGCGCGAAAATAAGAGAAGCTATTTATTAGAAACAGCCTGAAAGCATTTACTTTAAAATAATTTTTTTATAATTAGAAAAATAACAATTTAGAATTCATTAAAAGGAAATATAATATGCCACGTTTAATAGATATTTATCTGGAAAAACTTAAAAAATCCGTAGTTGAAATGTCAAGCATGGTAGATGAGCAGGTGCATTACGCACTTCAGGCAGTAAAAGAATTTGATAAAAAATTAGCGCAAAAAGTAATTGATATGGACTTGGAAGTGGATAAATTTGATATCAATATTGAAAAGAAGTGTCAGAAATTGTTTGCTTTAAATCAGCCTTTCGCGATTGATCTCCGTTCAATTATGTCTGCTTTGTCAATAAATAATGATTTGGAAAGAATAGGTGACCTTGCCGTAAATATTTCGGAAAGAGTTTTGAGATTGGATAAAATACCGGACTTTATGGAGGATACAAAATTTTACCAAATGACCGACGCGGTTGAACAAATGATGAAAGACAGTATCGACGCTTACATTCACACCGACGCCGAACTGGCAAAAAAGGTAATTGCAGCAGACGACGTTTTGGACGATTTAAATAATGAGAACTGTAACGGATTAAAGGAATTGATGAAGAAAGACCCCAAGCTTATTGACGAAGCAATAATATTATTTGTGCTGTCCAGACAAATGGAAAGGATAGGAGACCACTGCACAAACATTGCCGAAGACGTTTATTTTATAGTTGAAGCTCAGTTAATCAAACATAAATTTGAGAAGGAAATGTTTTTGGACGAAGAAGAATAATTATCCGTTTTACCGGATAGTCTCTTCGCCCCCGATTTATCTATGAAAAATCTTTTCGTTCACGTCTCCCATCATGCAATCAATTGAAGTGCTTGTATTTTATGGAGCTCATAAATTTTCAAACATATTCAGCGCAATCTCATCCAACTTTAATTCTTTCCCTTCATCCTTTATCATATTCAATTGATTTGAAAAAATTAGTCCCCAGCTTGTAAGAACAATATTTCTTACGGATTTTATACCTACGGTTTTTTTGCGCTTCCTAAGTTCTTTTGTAATTGAAGCATGTAAAACTTTCTCTTCCTCAATCAGCATATTTTTTAAAATTCCACCTTCTTTTTCTCTGGTGCCGTCCCGGAATAACAATATCATCAAATCGTATATAAGTTTATAATTTTCAAACAATGTTGTTTTATATTTGAAATATTCAACGAATTTATTTTCAAAATTTTCTTCTTCATTGTTAAAAATTTCAGCTATGTCATCAATTATAAGTTTTGAATCCCATATTAACGATTCGTAAAAAAGTTCTTCTTTTGAGCTGAAATAATTATAAATAGTAGCTTTGCCTATTCTCAAATCACCGGCAATCTCTTCCAGCGTAGTTTTATTCAAACCGTGGCGGGCGAATCTTTTTACCGCGGTTTTTATTATTTGTGATTTTCTGTCTTTACTCAATTTTCCGTAATATTATATAATGAAATAAAAAAAACCAAATGGAATTTAATAATTTAATCCTAATAATAAATAGAGACTTCCGAAAAATTATTTCATTTAATAAAAAACAAAACCTCGCAGGGTTATAAAAATAAATTGTAGTTTCACATCAAAAATGTTTTTATATCCTAATCTTGTATCCTCTTTGTAAAAAAATTAGGTTATACACTAAACTTTTATTATTTTTGGTGAAAGATTAGGATATACAATTGGAAACGGGAATGATATTACGTGAAGAATATATTGAGAAAATTAAAGATTACATAAATAAGCCTGTAATCAAGGTTATTACAGGAATGCGGCGTGTTGGAAAAAGTTATTTCATTAAACAGATAATTGACCATCTAAAAGAAGAAGGGATTAACGAAAAACAAATTCTATACATAAACAAAGAACTTTTAGAATTTGATTTTATAGATGACTACACCGATTTGTACAAATTCGTAAAAGAGTATTTCAAAGAAAGTAAGACAGCCGGGTATCTTTTTATCGATGAAATCCAGGAAATTAAGAATTGGGAGAAAGCGGTAAGTTCTTTTTTTGCCGAAGAAAAATATGATATTTACATAACCGGATCAAATTCAAATTTATTATCTTCGGAAATAACAACCTTAATTTCAGGCAGATATGTTGAATTAAGTATTTATTCATTAAGTTTTAAAGAATATTTAAAATTCAGAAAAAAAACGGAATCAAACAAATACGAAGAATTCACGCTTTATCTGAAATTTGGCGGTTTCCCTGTAATTCATAATTTTAATTTAGATGAAGAAGTTACTTTTCAATATATAAATTCTTTGTACAACACAATTATTCTCAAAGATGTTGTCGGCAGGTACAATATCCGGAATATTCGCCTTTTCCAGGATATAGTGAAATTTCTTTTCAGCAATTTAGGACAAATATTTTCGAGCAATTCAATTAGCAGGTATCTTAAAAGTCAGAGAAAAAATGTCGGTGTGGATACCATACAGAATTATCTTTCTTTCCTTGAGGCTAGCTATATGATTCACAAGGTGCAGCGCTATGATTTGAAAGGGAAAAAACTGCTTGAATTATACGAAAAATACTATCTCGGTGATATTGCCCTGAAAAACGCTCTTTTGGGATATAAAGACGAGCATATTTCGGGATTGTTGGAAAACATTGTTTTTTTAAAATTAAAACAAGATAGCTACAATGTTTTTATAGGGAAGTTGGATGATTTGGAAATTGATTTTATTGCCGAAAAATCCGGTGAAAAGATGTATATTCAGGTTGCATACTTACTTGAAACAAATCAAACAATAAATAGAGAATTCGGTGCACTTGAAAAAATCAAAGATAATTATCCTAAATATGTTTTAAGCTTGGATAATCTTCCGCCGTCGAATAATAACGGTATAATCAGAATGAATATTATTGATTTTTTATTAGATTAAAGCCACGAATTCACGAATTTTAAACCGCCTTACACTGCAGCCACTTACCACTCGGCGGTAGATGTAATTCTCTTTCAAAAAAATTATTGTTGTCGCCGAACGGCCGGCAACAACAATGAAAATAAGTCAGCGATTCAGAGCCAAAATTAAAATTACCCAAAAACAACGCGTTACGAATAAA
>CAZAOG010000099.1:0-4464 GCA_964486645.1 uncultured Ignavibacteriaceae bacterium
TTAACCGTTTCAACGGTTTAAGAATTGAAATTATTTTGCCCCCGAATCGCTGATTCCGGATAACTGTGTTTTAACCGGTTTTTCACAAGGAATGAGCAAGTCAAACGGTTTTTTGTAATTTTCAGACAGCCTTACTTTGTGTTATCGGACGCAGTTTTCGGAAACCGGAAAAGAAACAACTGCAGCAGCAATTGAATTTACAATAGCCTCGAATGAAATTCGAGGAAAAAAAAGAAAGAGAACATCACAACTGCTGATGCAGTTGAATTTTGGGATGTTGAATATGTGCGGTTTCTCCTTAACGTAAACTCTACATTTAATTGAACTGCTGCCGCAGTTCTTTGGATATTTAAATACGAGATTTGTTTTAACCGTTTCTTCCGAAGGAATGACAAAGTCAAAATTAGTTTTTGCAATATCTTTGTATATTTACATTATTGTTTAGAAAAATATTATCAAAAAAAAATAAAGAAATTAAGGAGAATTAAAATGACAACCATAGTTGACGTAGCGGCAAAAGAGATTTTGGATTCACGCGGCAATCCTACAATTGAAGTAGAAGTACTTTTGGAAAGCGGAGTAATAGGCCGGGCAGCCGTACCGAGCGGTGCTTCAACGGGCGAACACGAAGCGGTGGAATTGCGTGACGGAGATGAACAAAGATATAACGGCAAAGGTGTATTAAAAGCCGTTTCTAACGTAAACGATAAAATTGCGGATGAGATTATAAATATGGATGCCGCCGAACAAACGGAAATCGATCAATTTTTAATTTCCCTTGACGGAACGGAAAATAAATCGGTACTCGGGGCAAACGCCGTTCTGGGTGTTTCTTTAGCCGTTGCTAAAGCTGCAGCCGAAACATTGGAACTTCCGCTTTATAAATACATCGGGGGAGTAAACGCGAGAACTTTACCCGTCCCGCAGATGAACATATTAAACGGAGGCAAACACGCCGACAACAATGTTGATATTCAGGAGTTCATGATTATGCCCGTGGGAGCCGATAGTTTTAAAGAAGCTTTGAGAATGGGAGTCGAAACATTTCATACATTAAAGTCTGTCTTAAAATCAAGAGGCTACAACACTGCCGTTGGCGACGAAGGAGGGTTTGCACCCGATTTAAAGTCAAACGAAGAGGCAATAGAAGTTATACTTGAAGCAATAAACAAAGCCGGATACAAGCCCGGCGTCGATATTGCCTTATCTCTCGATCCTGCATCGAGCGAAATGTATTTAAAGGAAAAGAATGTTTATCAGTTTTTCAAATCGGATAAATCCGAAAAATCCGCTTCCGAGATGATCGAGTTTTATGAAAACTGGGTAAATCAATATCCTATTTTTTCAATTGAAGACGGACTTGCCGAAGACGATTGGGAAGGCTGGCAGTTGATGACAAAACAAATGGGAGATAAAATCCAATTAGTAGGTGACGATATTTTTGTTACAAACACCGAAAGACTTGCCAAAGGAATCGAATTGGGCGTTTGCAATTCAATACTAATAAAATTAAATCAGATAGGAACGCTTACCGAAACAATCGAAGCAATTGAAATGGCAAAACAAGCAGGCTACACCAACGTAATAAGTCACCGCAGCGGGGAAACAGAAGACACAACCATTGCGGACTTTGCCGTTGCAATGGGTACGGGACAAATTAAAACCGGTTCTGCTTCACGTACGGACAGAATTGCCAAATACAATCAATTGTTAAGAATCGAAGAAGAACTCGGCGACGCCGCAATTTATCCCGGCTTGAGTGCCCTTAATTACTGTGATTAAGTTTTTCATTTTTATAGAATACCAAAACTTGGTTACACGAAGCGATTAAGATAACATCTTTTTAATTATTCATTAACAGATGAAACAATGATTTTACTCGGTGAACTTTTTGCACTTTTGGCTGCTGTTTCCTGGTCGGGCAGCTCTTACGCTTTTGCAGACGCCGCCGAAAGAATGAGCTCGATCCAATTAAATGTTAACAGAATAACTTTAGCCGCAATATTACTGTTCATAACCATTACGGCTTTGAATTTTGACTATTCAATTTCAGGTTATCAATTAAAATATTTAATTATCAGCGGTGTTATCGGTATTGTATTGGGTGATTCTTTTCTCTTTGCTTCTTACAAAAGAATCGGTGCAAGATTCAGCATGCTATTGATGTCTTCTGCACCGGTAATAAGTGCCGTTCTTGCTTTTATTTTTTTAAATGAAGATTTAAGCCTGTTGGCAATTATAGGTATGTTCATTACAATATCAGGCATAATACTGGTTGTTTATAACAGGGACAAATCACCGAACGCTAAATATAAAGTGACGAAAATAGGAATAGTTATAGCCGTACTTGCCGCAGCCGGTCAGGCGGCGGGATTAATATTCGCTAAAAAAGCTTTTAACTCGGGTGAGCTAAATGAATTTGTCGCCACATTTATCAGAGCTTTTTCATCCGTGATTATAATTTTACCTTTAACAATTTTTCTCGGGATATATAAAAATCCTATTAAAATATACATGAAAGATCACAAAGCATTGTACCTTACGCTGTTCGGTACTTTTTTCGGACCTTTCATTGGTGTTACTTTAAGTCTATTGGCAATTAAATATACAAAGGTAGGAATTGCATCAACGCTGATGTCAACCGTACCCGTACTAATGCTGCCGATTGCAAAATATATCCACAAAGAAAAATTTAATTGGAAAATAATACTGGGTACTTTTATGGCGGTAGGCGGTGTTGCCATAATCTTTTTAAGATAAATCTTTTGCCCAATCGCTTGGCTTTTTCAACGATTGGTTTGTTGTCTATAGAAGAACGAATCGGGGCTTACAGGAAAAAAGAGCGGCAAAGGATAATTGTAAGAAATATTGAATTAAGTTAAATTAAATTTTCTTCAAAGACGTTTTTGCCGTAAATTATAATGTGTATTCTTTCTTTCAAGATTTTGTCGTAGAGAACGCAAAGGATTTTTGCCGGGTAAGAAGAAAAGATATTATTAAAACCACTTTTACACTGTCCTCACTGTTTATTCCCTGTTGTCTATAGAGGAGCGAATCGGCGATTCGCTCTACAAATTATAATATATTTTAACGCCTAAGACGTTTTATTGTAGTTTTGTTTTTATCACTCTTACCGTAGATTTTTTCTACGAAGCTGTTTAAAAATCGTTTACATTCAAAATCCATATCCTATTTCAACGTTTTGGATAAATGTATACCAAGTCTTTAATTTTTCAGAACTCTCTTCCGCTTAATTATATCTTTTTCTTGTACCGTACGTTATTCTTCCGGCACCGGATATTCGGCTAATTCTTTTAAGTTTTCAATTCTCTCTTTTATTTTTTTCCCTTATTTCAAACTTAACTATCTTTTGCCGCCTAAAAATCCCCTGACCCATAATTTCATCAAAAATAATTTAGATATTGATTCTTGATTTATGTTTTGATATTATAATTTTGAAATTATTTTATCATAAATAATTACTGGAATAATTATGAAAAAAATATCCATTCTTTTTGTCTTCTCGTTGTTTTTATTTTCATTTACTCAAAGTAATGCACAGATAAGAATTGTTTTAAACGGCGGTGCTCAGATACCCGTCGGTGATTTTAAAAATACCAGCGATATTGGTTACGGCGGTTCGGCGGATATTGAATTTAAACTGCCTTTAATTGCCACCACTTTTTTTGCTTCTGCCGGCTACGACAGATGGAAAATATCCAATACGGATTTTAGTAAATATGCAATTCCCTTGATGGGCGGAATTAAATATTTTATTTATACACCGGGTAATATTGTTTCACCGTATATCGGCGGTGCATTAGGCATTGCAACCGTTAACAGCAATGTTCCCAAATCCAGTTCGGAAAATAAATTTATATGGTCGCCGACCGTGGGTATTAGATTTAGCAACTTTGATATTAATGTAAGATTTCTTACCTATTCCGATAACGGTATAGCTATTTCCTGGTTTGGAGTAAATGTAGGCGCGGTGTTAGGAAGGTAAATATTTTTAAAGAGAGGCTGTCTCAATTTAAATTAAATACAACTGCTAAACAGTTTTACACTCAATAGAGAGAACCGAACCGTAACAGCAGTTCAATTACGTGTACCGTTTGCCGTAAAACATCGCACAAATTTAACATTTCAAAATTCAACTGCGTCCACAGTTATAATGTTCTCTTCCTTCTTTTTTCCTCGAATTTCATTCGAGGCTATTGTAAGTTCAACTGCTATCGCAGTTGTTTCTTTTTCGATTTTCGAAAACTGCGTATGATATCGCAAGATGAGGCGGTCTCAAAAGAACTTACAAGTATCGTTAACCGTTTCACTTGTACGCCTTTGGTGTAACGTTTTAAATTAACTTGATATAGATTAAAACTTTGGCTCTGAATCACTGTTCGGGACAGGCTCTTTTTTATTTCAAATATTTCTCGTATACTTTATAGGTACTTTCATCAAAAC
>CAZAOG010000099.1:4564-10930 GCA_964486645.1 uncultured Ignavibacteriaceae bacterium
GCTCTTTTTTATTTCAAATATTTCTCGTATACTTTATAGGTACTTTCATCAAAACAAACAAATATTACTTTCGCCAATGTATCATTTTTGACAAGAAAATTTTTTACTTCCCTGATTGCAATTCTTGCCGCAAGTTCTGCGGGAAAACGGTAAACCCCCGTGCTTATGGCAGGGAAAGCAATACTTGTAATATTATTTTCTTCGGCTAATTTTAATGAGTTTTTATAACAACCCGCCAGTAAATTTTCTTCGTTGTATTTTCCTCCGTTCCAAACCGGTCCGACGGTGTGTATTACAAATTTTGCGGGCAGATTATAACCTTTTGTAATTTTAGCTTCACCGGTAGCGCAGCCGTTTAGTGTTTTACACTCTTCATGGAGTTTTGGTCCGGCAGCTCTGTGTATTGCACCGTCAACTCCGCCTCCGCCCAAAAGAGTTGTATTTGCAGCGTTGACTATTGCATCTACATTAAGTTTTGTTATGTCGCCTTTGTGTAGTTTTATTCTTTTCATTTTTTTAACCGCAGAGGAAACAGAGTTTCACAGAGAATAATATTTATTGATACATCTTTTGATACCATTTTTCAATAATTCAACATTGAAGTTGATTAATAATCCTATTTTGCTGTTTGTTAATTTTAAGTATGTCAAGATTTGAGCCATATGGATATCAATTAAAGCATCAACCGATTTAACTTCGATAATTACTTTATTCTCAACCATTATATCAATTCTATAACCGCAATCTAATTTTACATCTTCGTATAAAAGTGGTAACGCTTTTTCTTTTTCAATATACAAGCCTGATTTATTTAATTCAAAACATAAACATTCTTTGTAAGCGCTTTCTAATAAACCAGGTCCAAGAACTCTATGGACTTTTATGGATTTGTTAATAATCTCAGATGTAATCTCATTTATTTCCACCTCTGTTTCCTCTGCGCTCTCTGTGGTTTAATTATCCCTTAAACACCAAGTTCATCTTTAACTTCTCTAAATGCTCTAATCGCAAAATCAAGGTCTTCTTTTGTATGAGCCGCAGAGATTTGCACTCTAATTCTTGCGGTGTTTTTCGGGACAACAGGATAAAAGAAACCGATAACATAAACACCTTTCTCCAATAATTTTGAAGCCATGTTTTGTGCAAGTACGGCATCACCAAGCATAATCGGAACAATCGGGTGTTCGCCTTTTTTTATTTCGAACCCGGCTTCGCTTATTTTATCACGAAAATATTTTGTGTTCTGTTCCAGCCTGTCGCGTAATTCGGTTGTTGAACTTAACATTTCCAATACTTTGAGAGATGCGGCAACGATACTTGGTGCAACAGTGTTGGAAAACAAGTACGGTCTTGAACGCTGGCGCAACAAATTTATTATTTCTTTCCTTCCGCTTGTATACCCGCCGCTTGCACCACCGAGTGCTTTACCGAGTGTACCCGTTATTATGTCCACCCTGCCTAATACACCGTTATATTCGGGTGTACCTTTCCCGTGTTTGCCCATAAAACCAACCGCGTGCGAATCGTCTACCATTACCATTGCGTTATATTTATCCGCAAGGTTGCAAATGTCCTTTAAGTTTGCAATAAAACCGTCCATTGAAAATACACCGTCGGTAGCAATAAGAATTTGATTTACATTTTCTTTTCTTGCTTCCTTTAATTTTTCTTCGAGGTCATTCATATCGCTGTTTTTAAAGCGATATCTTTTAGCTTTGCAGAGTCTTACACCGTCGATTATACTTGCATGATTTAACTCATCGCTGATAACCGCATCGTTTTCGTTTAGAATTGTTTCAAACAAACCACCGTTTGCATCAAAGCAGGAAGTGTAAAGGATAGTATCTTCGGTTTCTAAAAATTCGGTTAACTTTTTTTCGAGTTCTTTGTGTATTTGCTGCGTTCCGCAGATGAATCGAACGGATGACAAACCGTAACCCCATTTATCATAACTTTCTTTTGCGGCTTTTATTACTTCGGAATTATCAGCCAAACCAAGGTAATTGTTTGCGCACATATTTAAAACTTTTTGTCCCGTGGATACTTCTATGTTTGCTCTTTGTGGACTTGTAATTACCCGTTCACTTTTATACAGTCCTTCGTTTTTAATAGTTGTTAAAATATTACCGTAATAATTTTTTGTTGATTCGTTCATTGTTAAACCTCATAATTTTTTTTATCTGTAAAAATCCGCCTAACCTGCCTGCCGTCAGGCAAGTCGGTGTTTATCCGCGCCTGCCCCGCAGGCAGGTTCCATAGATATGGAACACCGAATTCGCTGATTTACGCCGATTATTCCTCTATCCAATTAAGAATAATTTTTCCGGAGTTGCCGCTTCTCATCAGTTGAAATCCTTCCTCAAAATCTTTAAAAGAAAATCTATGAGTAATTACAGGTGAAACATTCAGACCTGTTTGAATCATTGACTGCATTTTATACCATGTTTCAAACATTTGTCTTCCGTAAATACCTTTAAGATTCAATCCGTAAAAAATCACCTTCTCCCAATTAACCGCGGCATCAGGCGGCAAAAGTCCGAGTAATGCAATTTTCCCGCCGTGAAACATAACGTTTATCATATCGTTAAGGGCTTTGGGATTGCCCGACATTTCCAGCCCTACATCAAATCCTTCTCTCATACCAAGTTCTTTTACAATATCGGGAAGTTTTTCTTTTGAAACATCGACGGCTCTTGTTACACCCATTTTTTTTGCAAGTTCCAATCTGTAGGGATTTACATCGGTAATAACGACAAACCTCGCACCTGCGTGTTTAGCAATGGCTGCAGCCATTATGCCTATCGGACCTGCACCCGTAATTAAAACATCTTCACCGAGAAGATCATAAGAAAGTGCAGTGTGCGTAGCGTTGCCGAGAGGGTCAAAAAAAGACAGAATATCCGTGGGTATGTTAGGATCGCAATGCCAAACATTTGCAACGGGGATTGACAAATATTCTGCAAAACAGCCGGAACGATTTACGCCTACACCTTTAGTGTTCGGACAAAGATGTCTTCTTCCGGCTAGGCAGTTTCTGCAATGCCCGCAAGTTATATGACCTTCACCGCTGACAAGTTCACCGATTCGAACATCCTTTACGTTACTGCCTACTTCTACAACTTTTCCTACATATTCGTGACCGACAACCATGGGAACGGGAATGGTTTTCCGCGCCCATTCATCCCAATTGTAAATATGAACATCCGTACCGCAAATCGAAGTTTTATGAATTTTAATTAGAACATCGTCAATTCCAATTTCCGGAACGGCAACCTCATCAAGCCAGAGACCTTCTTTTGCTTCTTTTTTTACAAGCGCTTTCATTGTTTTGTTCATTTTCAGTCCTTAAGATAAAAGTTTTTGTATGTTAAAATTAGGGATATGCAATATAAAGGACAAATACAAATAGATAAAATGGGATTAACAGATTAAACAAATCTTGTTATAAATTAAAAACCCGCAATCGTTAGAGGATTACTCCGGATAAATCGCGGGTTAATAAAATATTTTGTTCAAATAGACACTACATAAAAATTTAACTTACTTATCTATTTTCCCTGTTTTTAATTCGTTGCTTAAACGAGTAGCTTTATATACCTTGCCTATAGCCTCTATAAGTCCGCGCGAATCCACCGAAACGGTTCTGTTTTGTTCCGTAGTAAATATAAAGTTACCGGGCAGACTTTGGATGTTCCCGTCAAATGCAAGTCCTACAATTTCAGCTTTTTTGTTAATTACGGCACTTCCCGAGTTACCGCCTATTATATCGTTTGTTGAAACGAAATCCAGGGGTGTTTGCAAGTTTAAATCTTTTTCGGCTTTCAGCCAACTATCGGGTAACTTCCAAGGTTCTTTTTTTCCGAATGAATAATATCTGTCAAAAGCTCCGTACATTGTTGTATAAGGAGGAGCTTTCGTACCGTTATAAGGAAATCCGTCAACAACACCGTCAGCCAGCCTTAAAGTAAATGTTGCATCGGGCGGAATTGACGTACCGTAAACCTCGAACAATGCTCTGCCAAGCAGCTGAGAATATTCGTTTTCTTCATCCGTGATTTTTTTAAGCATTGCCGACAGTTCATCCTTTCTTGCTTTTGAATGAAGTACAAAGTAAATGAACGGATCGTCGGATTCTAAAATTTCATCAGGTCCTTCATCAATAAGCTCTTTTACTTTTTCGGCACTTGTTATCGATGAATTTTCGAGCATGTATTTTAATGCTTCTTCGCCGGTTTTTCCGTCCGTTATTTTTTTATACAGGGGATAATCCGCACCGAGGTAGTCGTGCCAAGTTTTTATTTGATTAAGCAGCAGAAGGTCGTTCATTTCATAATCAAATTTTTCGGGAAATATGTTTTCAATCGTAGTTTTCAGTTCGTCACCCTGATAAAGGGCAGACCTTTCATCTTCCGGTTTCTTTAATTCTTTTGCGAGTTTTATAAGCTTTTGCGCGACCGAGAAATATTTGGAACTTGTAATCGGTATAAGTCCGAGTCCGAAATTTTCGTTAGAAATTTTTCTTATACGATTTCTCGTACGCTCAATTTTACTCCACAGATCACCGTACAAAGCGTTCAGCTTTTGATTTGATTTCACGGCTTTTTTGAAAGAATTTTCGAAATCAATTTTTTTCTGCATTAAAACCGGGTCTCTCAAGCCCTTCAAAATTCCGGTATATGCCTTTTGAGAATTGGAAAATCCGAAGTAAGAATTTTTTAGTTTTGCTTCTCTTTCCGGATGTTTTTTCATTATGGTAGAATAGACTTTCATCAATCCGTTCAGCAGATCCAGCGTTCTTGGATATCTAATATCCCTGTTGTATTCTAACTGTGCAACCGTTTTTAACCTTTCGGTTCTTCCCGGATTGCCTACTATAAAAACGGGTTCGCCTAATTTTGAACCGTCGGCACTCCAGTGAAAATAATGTTCCGTTTTTAAGGGCTTTCCGTCATCGTCGTACACTCTGAAGAAAGAAACGTCCAGGTCGTACCGGGGATAAGTAAAATTATCGGGGTCACCTCCGAAGTATGCAATTTGTTCTTCGGGTGAAAAGACCAATCTTACATCGTTGTATCTTTTATATCCGTAAAGCGAATATTTTCCGCCGTTAAATAAAGTAGTTATGGATGTTCTCAGCCCCGAATCTTTGCTTTCTCTGTCGTTAATTTTTTGAAAGATCTCATCTTTTAATTTGGATTTTTCTTCCGGAGTTTTGCCTTTATCAATGGCTTCTTGTACTTCCTCGGTTACATCTTTTATAAGTACGAGCTGTTCCACATACAAACCCGGTACGGGTCTTTCCTCTTCCAATGTTTTGGCGAAGAAGCCGTTTTTCATCAGATTCTCGCCTTCTTTGGTAACCTGTACAATACTCCTTCTGCCGCAGTGGTGATTTGTCATTACCAAACCGTCGGCGGAAACAAAAGAAGCCGTGCAGTAATTTGCAAAACGAAGGGCAGACATTCTTACGTGATCAAGCCATTTTTGTGTGGGCTTAAAATTGTATTCGCTTTCAAAATATTCTAACGGGGGGTATTCAAAAGTCCACATTTTACCGGTATCGAATTTTCCGGCTTTTACGGTATCTAACTTTAACCAGTTGCTGTTTGTCTGGGCAAAAGACGATAAACCGCTTAATAATACAAAGGAAAAAATGAAAGCGGAAAAATTTGATTTAAATAGGTTTTTCATATTATTTAACCTCATTTTTTTGAATGTGATCAATTTATGATATATAAAACAAAATTGATTTTAAATTAGTAAGCATTGTAAGCCCCGGAATAAAAGTCAGATATAAGAATCCGACTGATAAATCGGTTCTATTTCCCATTCGTCTTCAATTGTACCAACGCAGTGTGAACATTTATTTACGTTGAAGACTAATTTTTCTTCGTTGTTGGATGCCCTTACAAAATTTAAAACTGTTTTACAGCTTGCACATTGTACTACGTGCGAGTGAGTGGTTTTAAAGCTGCACTCTGGACAGATAAAACCCAATTCGCCGGGAATTTCGTTTGGATTGACTAAAAAGATTGCTTCGCATTTTGAATTATTGCACTTTGTGAAGTGCCAGTTCTCAGTATTTGTTTCCGTCTCAGTAATCTCCTAAAATTTGAAATGTTTTTATAGTGTAAACTTAAACAGTAATTAATCAAAAATCTATTCAAAAAAAATTCCAACCGTAATTTACAGCGATTCGGGGGCAAAATAATTTCAATTCTTAAACCGTTGAAACGGTTAACGATACTCGTAAGTTCTTATTATCCCACGACTTAAGTCGTGGGCTAACAACAAAACAAGCATAAATAGAACCGGTTTACCGGTTTTTATTCATTCAAATAACCGTAAAAATATTTTTTGATTTAT
>CAZAOG010000100.1:0-10821 GCA_964486645.1 uncultured Ignavibacteriaceae bacterium
TTGGGCGTTTTTTGACGGTGCAATAGGAGGCGCTATTTTTGCATGGCTGTATAATATGTTATCAGGTAAATTTAAGAGCTAAAATATTAATAATGCGGCTAAAGCCGATATTTTTATTGGTTATCTTATACCACGACGTAAACGTCGTGGCAATATTTAACTAAAAGTGATTATTTTCTTAAAGATTACTAAAACATAATTTTATAGCCGCGAGCTTTTCCAAAGGAATCACTTTGTGACAGCTCGTGGAATAAAGCAACAAGAACAGGAGAGGCTGTTTCATAACTGTCATTCCAGGCTTGATCCTGTCCGCCGTACTTCGTACTAAGGAAGGCGGGCCGGAATCTAAAACATCGATTTTGTCTTAAAAATAGATGCTGAAATAATCCGGCAGCTGCCGGACAGCATGACATTTTTTAGCTTTTGAGACAGCCACATAATCGGGATAAAAAATTATGCCGTTTATTAGGATTTGGGTTCACTTAATTTGGACAACAAAAAACAGAGAAAAAATTATTTCCTCTGAAACGAAAAACTTATTGATTGAACACATAAAGTTAAATTGCAGAGAAAAAGGTATTTGGTTAGATTCTATCAATTGTGTTAGCAACCACATACATTTACTAATTTCTCTTAATGCAGAAATGCCTATTAGTAAGTTGGTAATGCTTATTAAAGGTGAATCTTCTCATTGGATAAATAAGAATAAATTTGTTAAAGGTAAATTTAAGTGGCAAGAAGAATACATTGCTTTATCTGTAAGTGAATCTATAATACCAAAAGTAAGGGATTATATAAAAAATCAAGAAGAACATCATAGGAGGAAAACATTTTCCGAAGAATATAATAAGTTAATGAAAAAGTATGGTGTAAAAATTATTCAAAAATAAAATGCGGCTATCCGTTCCAAAGTAATGCCTTCGGCAAAGGATTCCTTCGGAAAAGCCAATAGTTATGAATATTATTAGCGCACGACCTAAAGAGTCGTGGCTATAAAAAGCAGATAATATTTTTTAACTTAAAGTTTACATTTGAAAGGGAGTCAATTGCCACGACATTTATGTCGTGGGGTTATTAAGAGAAAATTCTTCGGCTTTAGCCACATATAGAACAAATGGGGCTAAAGCCGGAATTTGTATTATTTTTTTAATTTCACGACGTAAACCTTGCCTGCGGCAGGCAGGGTCGTGGCAATATTCAACTAAAAGTGATTATTTTCTTAAAGATTACCGGAACATAATTTTATAGCCGCGAGCTGTTCCAAAGGAATCATTTTGTGACAGGTCGTGGATTGGATATATTAACCTGATACGGACTTTCCCCGGGGGGATCACTTTGTGAAGCCCAAAATCTTTTGTTTTAAGTAAGGCGAATTTCTAAATATTAATTCCGTACAGTAACAATAAAATTATTGCCGAAACCAACGCAATCGTTTTTCTTTTTTGTGAATTGAAAATAAATATAATTGTAACAATCCAGATAATAAGAAAGGCAAGTGACTTAATATCGAACAATTGATTTATGGGAAGTATCTTACTCCCAAATGCCGCTACTTCATAAGTGCTTTTTATGGGTACTATCAGCAATCCGTAAAAAATAAAAAATATTAAAGGAAAAAGCGAAAGCTTTTTTATCTTTTCGTTTTCGTTAAAATATTCCAAACCGACACGGGTTGTTAAAAATATTCCGAAGAATATAGCCAAATTGTAAAACAGCATAATTTGTTTTGAAACTCTCGCACGAAAAGTTATCAGCACACCTTCGTTGTTGGGGACGATGATTTTATCGTTGTTATATTCCAACTCGGCTCTGTAATAAAGTTTGTCGCCGGATTTTTGTTTTGGCAGATATCCGAAATAAATATTATCGCTGTGCTGCAGAGGAGTTTCCTTCCAGTCTTTTTCATCCGTCTTTTTATACTGAAGTTTTCCTTTAAGGTCTTTCAATTTACTGAAGATCTGAAATTTATAATTTTCGTCGCCCCTGTAAACTCTGTCGAACATATAACTAACTTTATTAGTGTTATATTTTACCGTTCCCGTAGCAGGGTATTCATCGGATGTAATTCTGTTTAAGTATCCGAAGATGTAAGTTATTGCAATCGCTGCGAGCCAAAGTATAATTTGTTGTTTCATTTTTTTCTAATTAAAATTCATGCTTTTTTTTGTATCTCTTCAACTACCTGGGGGTTCGCCAAGGTAGTTATATCACCCACGTCCTGATTACTTGCAATTGCGCCCAATACTCTTCTCATAATTTTTCCCGAACGTGTTTTCGGCATATCGGGTACTATCCAAACCTTACCCGGTTTTGCAATCGGTCCTATTTCCGAATTTAAAGTATTTATAATTTTTTCCTCTAATTCTTCACTCGGTTCAATGCCCGGCTTTAGCGAGGCAAATACGTGAGGTAAAATTCCTTTTATGGAATCGTGAACGGGGACAACTGCCGCTTCGCCTACTTCTTCAACCATCAACACGGCGGATTCCAATTCTTTAGTACCTAACCGGTGACCCGCTACATTTATCACATCGTCAATTCTGCCGAGGATACGGAAATAACCGTCGGGTGCTTCCACCGCGCCGTCACCCGCAAAATAAGGCCAATCGCGCCAGTCTTTACTTTCGGGATTTGAATTATATTTCTTGTAATACTGATCAACAAATCTTTCATCGTCTCCCCAAATTGTAAGCATTCTGCCGGGCCAAGGATTTTTTATGCAGATGTTTCCCGCTTTTCCGCTGCCCGCCGGAAGTACTTTGCCTTCATCATCATACACAATAGGATAAATTCCGGGTACGCCTGGTCCCGCGCTTCCCGGTTTCATTTTATGAACACCGGGGATTGTAGAACACAAAAAACCGCCGGTTTCCGTCTGCCACCAAGTATCTACAATTGCGGCTTGTTTTTTGCCTACGTATTCGTAATACCAACGCCACACGGTCGGTTCAATCGGTTCCCCTACCGTTGTCATGTGTTTGAACCGGTAGTTGTACTTTGCAGGTTCGTTTGGTCCTACTCTTCTTAAAGCACGGATTGCAGTCGGAGAAGTGTGAAATATATTTACGTCCAATTCTTCGGCAACGCGCCAAGGTCTACCGGCATCGGGATGGGTCGGTACTCCTTCGAATATTACCGATGAAGCTGCAAGCGCCAAAGGTCCGTAAACAATATATGAATGCCCCGTTATCCAGCCGATATCCGCCATGCACCAGTAAACATCTTCGGGTTGAATATCCTGAATATATTTTGAAGTTCCTGTTACGTAAGCCAAATATCCGCCGATGGAATGCTGCGCGCCTTTTGGTTTTCCTGTTGTGCCTGAGGTGTACATCAAGAACAAAGTGTCTTCGGCGTTAAGTTGTTCGGGCTCTATTTTTTGATTGCGATATTTTTTTATCGTATCGTTAATTAATATGTCTCTTCCACCCACCAACGGAGTAGCGGCGGAATATGTTGTATGGTATCTTTCCCAAATAAAAACGTGTTCAACCTTTAGCCCTTCTTTTTCCGCAATCGAACAGGCAATATCGGCTTTTTCCTTATGGTCAATTAATTTACCTGACCGGTAATATGCATCTGCCGTTATAAGAAATTTACTTTTTGCGTCCACAATTCTTTCGGCGCAGGCTTTTCCCGAAAAACCGGAAAAAACCTGTGAGTGAATTACTCCGATTCTTGCGCACGCAAGCATGGTTACGGCAAGTTCCGGTATCATCGGCATGTGCAGGGTAACGGTATCGCCGGCTTTTAAACCGTAGTCCTTTAACATTGCGGCAAACTCATTAACTTTAACGTAAAGTTCTTGGTAAGTAATATGCTGAATGTCTTCATTTTCGGGTTCGGGTACAAAGTGGATTGCGGTTTTGTTTTTGTATTTCGCCAAATGCCTGTCGATGCAATTGTAACTTGCATTTATTTTACCGCCTACAAACCATTTGTAAAAAGGGGGGTTGCTTGAATCCAAAATTACATCCCATTTTTTGTACCAGTCCAGCATGTCTGCATATTCGGTGTAACATTCCGGAAAATTCTCTTCTTTGAATCTTTCCAATATTTTGTTGTCTTTTATATTTGCCTGTTTAACGAATGATTCGGGCGGATCGAAATATTCTTCCTCTTTCCAATGAACGGCGATTTGAGCTTCGGTTAATCCGTTTTCGTTATTGTTTTTATCCGACATAGATTTCCTCCGGTAGACAATGAGGTAAAATGTTTGTTTTTATATAATTAAAGAACAAAATAATAAAAAAAATTGTTCAATCAACAACCAATTAAATAATTGTTGTCAAAAATAAATAGAGAGTATTGGAAAAGAAATTAAATCGGACAGGATCGCCTTCTTAACTGCAGGCAAATCTGTATCGAAAGTCACGTAATTTAGAAACCCGATTTCTCAAAGAAATCGGGTTTCTTTTAGTTGTACTTTTTGCATAACATAATTGACTAAAAGTATTTACTTTCTTTTGTTTCTATAGACTATATTCTTTTTCTCTTTCTTTAACGTGCGATGACAGTTATGAGAGAGTCTCATTTTATAGTAAGAATTAAATAAATGCAATCTTTTTTTATAATTCTTACACAGTCTCTTTAATCGTTGGATTTAAATCAAAAATTTAGATTTATTTTAACCCATACGAAATAAAGTATGAATAGGATATTTATACTGCTGCCACCGCCCAATCGGTGGCAGAAATAATATAGTTTTGTTGTCACCGAATGTTCGGTGACAACAAGAAATGACAGAAAAGAACGCTTATCATATCAGCGAGAGGAACGAGGCGATATCTTTCCAACCGACGACTCGAATGCCTGAAAGATTTACTGTGGAATCGCCCGCATAAAGAATGAATTTTTCAATATTAATGGTTTCATCTTTATCCGGTATTTTCTTCAAATTTTTCATAAAACTATTATTAAACGTTTCACCTGCTTTTATTTCTAAAGCTATCAGCTTGTTATTTCCTTTGTCGATGATACAATCTATTTCCGTTCCGTTGCTTTCCCTCCAATAATAGATTGAAGGACGCTTTCCGGAATGAGTTGTTGTTTTTATTATTTCGGTAATAACCAAATTTTCGAACAACGCTCCGTGAGCGAAATGATTCATCAAAGTGTGTTCGTCGGTTATTCTAAGCAGCGACGAAACTACACCGGTATCGTAAAAATATAATTTCGGCGATTTGATCAAGCGTTTATTGAAGTTTCTAAAATATGGTCTCAGCAAATAAATAATAAAACTTGATTCGAGCAGAGACAGCCACGCTTTTGCTGTGTTAACTGAAATCCCGGCGTCGTTTGCCAATGAAGATAGATTTAAGACCTGACCCACCCTTCCGGCGCACAGCCCTAAAAATCTGGTGAAAGAATTCAAATTAAAAATTGATTTTAATGTTCTTATATCTCTCTCAATATACGTCTGCAAATACGAAGGATAAAAATCTTCCGCAGCGATGTTTTTATCATAAATCCTTGGATAAAAACCGTTTATGATAAGCTGAAACCTACTCTGATTCGGGTTAGGCAGCTCGGTAATATCAAACGGGAACAGGTGGTTCACGCTTACTCTGCCTGCAAGGGATTGAGAAATCTTCTCGTTCAGTAAAAAACTTTGCGAACCCGATAAAATATATTGCCCGGCGATACTACTCTCGTCAGAAACTATCTGAATGTAACTAAACAATTCAGGTATGTTTTGAGCCTCGTCAAATATTACCTTCGGACCGGCATTATTTAAGAACCCAACAATGTCAGACATTATCATTTCACGATGGTCGAATCTCTCTAAATTGAAATATTTATACTCGGGGAATGCCGTTTTCAGCAAAGTGGTTTTACCCGACTGACGCGGTCCTGTTATTGAAACAACGGGAAATTTCCCGAGCATTTTTTTTATGTGTTTGCTTAATTTACGTTTAATCATCAATTGTTTCTATGTAATTTTATAATTTAATTGTAAATTTACATAGTTTATTATTGATAATCAATTCGACATTCTGTTCACTACATTTTGTGCATAATTGTTAATTAAAAATTACGGGACTGTTTTAAAAGCACAATTTGATATAGTTTCTTTAAGGAAAGTTTGTCTATCCTTGTAACAAACAACAAACAATTATCTATGAGTTGAAACCGTAAAAAAGAGTTAATTAAAATACTAGTTTTGTTGTCACCGAATGTTCTGTGACAACAAAGAAATTTTATGTTACCAAAACCGGACAAGTATTAAAACGATGTACCAAACTTAAATCTTAAATTTACAAATAAAGTGATCACACCTACTTTGCCTTTTTTGTCCTTTGCAAAAGTTATCGAAGGACCGATTGCAAAAGAACTGCTGCCCCAACTCTCGGCAACTTTTTGTACCATAATTTCCAATAAAAACTGAGGTTGTCTAACGTCGCTTGACGACATGTAATCCATCCTTAAATCGAAAGTGCTTCCGGCAAGTGAAAGTTCTCTGCCCGTATATCCTAAATGTAATTCGCCTACATATTTTGCGATGTAGAATTTACCACGTGTGGAACCGAGTACGCTTAGGGGATATCTCAGCTCCCAGTTGTTGTAATCGTTCTGTAATATTTTTGCTTTGTAACCGAGCGAGTCGATATTGTACTTGTTGAATTGATTAAGCTTTGATTGCGAAGGTTTGGTTGTAATTTTCATATAACTAATTTCAAAAAAGTTACCGAAAGGAATTACGTAACCGAATTGATATCCGTTGGTTACATATAAATTATTATGATTATTGCTCGTTTTTATCTGTGTGAATTCTTCAATCGGTCCGAATGCACCGGCGTAAAAACCAAGAATATGAAAATTGCCCTGGACAAAATTTGTCTCAAGCGGACCTGAATATGGTGTGCCTAATCCGAATGATATGCCCAAATCTTTTTTGAAAGGAATGCCCATTTCCTCTCCGCCGAACAACTGAAAAAAAGGATTGATATAATAAAGCGTTGAAGATATTTGTGTTTTTGTAGGGGGTTCAAACATCTTTTTAAATTTCATTTTCTTTACTACGCTTGTAAAAACACTTCCGAAGTTCACCGTTTCTTCCAAGTTAATTTTGAAAGGGTAAGTTATTATCTTTGCTCTGATATCGGGAGAGAAAGCCAGAAACGGATATAGAGCACCTTTAATTGAAACCGTTTGATTGTTGGCATCCCTTAGGTCTACTATTATTTCCGCCTTCGGATCGGGGGGATCGATGTACACTTCCAATTGAATTTTAATAAACAGACTGTCGTCCAAAGTTTCCATCTGAAAATATTTTATGGGTTCTTCGTTGTTTATTTGCGCCTTGCTTACATTTGAGATCAACGTAATAAGCATAAAAGCGGCAATTATTGTATAAGAGAATTTTTTCATCAACATTATCCTTTGCTGTTTTTATTTTGAAAAATCTGTGAAATAAAACGAATCGCCGACCTGTACGCGGTCTTTTGAAATTTTATCCGTTACGGTGAAAAAGAAGTTTACTTTGTATCTGCCGTCGGCTTCCTGCAGATTTCCGTATCTGTCTATCCAATCCTCGTAGCGCGATTCGGTGGAGGCGATATTTAGCGAGACGTTGTAAACCAAATCACCGTCTTTTGTCTTTTTCGGTTTGGAAACTAAAATTGGACCCGAGTGCGTAACCTTTAATTGATCCGGTCTCTCGTCCTTTATTGTTACGGTAAAACCGGTTATTCTCTGCAAATCTTTTACGTAAATATCCGAAGCATTCATTTTATTAGTAACCCTTTTTATCAGCACCTTGGGAGGCCGGTTTTTAACAACTCTGATTTTTGTGGTTTGCGAACCGAATTTGAGCAGCACTTCTTTTTGATCGGTTAAATTGAATTTCTTTTGTTTGCCGGCAGGGATTGTTACTATCGGTCTGTCCGGATTTTTGGGGTCGTAAATAGAAGCCGGAATACTTCCCGTATTTTTTGCGATGTTCCATGTGTATTGTATAAATGTTTGTGTTACCGCTATGGGTGACTGAGCAATTGTTTGCTCCTTCTTTTCAGGCTTTTTTACCTCTACTTTTTTTACAACTCTTTTGCTTAAACTTTTAATTCTTGTTGTAAGCGAAGCAAGCTGCGCTTTTAATACTTTATTTTCTTTTTTTACATTCGGAGTAATCTGAATTTTGAAATCTTGGTTCTGCGCATAAAGAGAATCGAGCAGCACTACAAGAGAATCACGAACGCTTTTGTCAACGGTAGTATCTTTTCTTACTACTTCCTTTAAGTTCAAATCGGCACCTTTTAGAGCCAATATTGTAAGTACAAAGATGTACAGCACTTGATAGATAATAAATTTTACGTCTCTGTTTTTGTTTCTCATAACGGCTCTTTATTTTTTTGTTACCATTGATTCTAAATACTTCAGTCCCGTTACGGTTCTTTCGTCATTTAACGAAGAAGTGGCAACGGCAATAGATTCGGCTAAATTTTGTAAGCGAAGGACGGCATCTGAGTCAATTACTTTTGTATTGCTGATTTTTTCAACGAGCAGGTCTACAGCGTTAAAATTTTCCAACATCTTCTGACTCATCGTTGCGGTATCGGTCATCAGTTCTTTGAATTTTTGAAGGTTTGAAAGCACAACTTCCTGAGCTTTTGAAACGGACTCCAATTCTTCGGTCGATTGCGGTGTGGAAAGCGAATCATTGGAATTTCCAAGTCTCTGGCGGCTGAAATATTTTTCTTTTATATCGTGTATGTGCGTTACAACATTCTGAAATTCAACACTCATTTGATCTAAAACGGGTTCAAACAATTTGCCAATGGCTAAAATTATAAGCGCTTTAATTTCAAACGGCACGGAAAGTCCGAGGAAAACATCTTCGCCCAATTTTATGCTTATCAATAAAATTGCAGCGCCTATTAATGGCAGAGCGGTTGAAATGCTGTCGATAATGCTTAAATAAGAAGTTATAATTCTGTCGATGGTTTCTGTCGCCGGTGTGCGTGCTACTTCCGTATGAAGCTTTTTAAAACTTAAATAAGCCAGTAGAACGTAAAATCCGTAAACAATTAAAGGAAGCCACCAAAACTGATAAGGCTCAACTGCAAATTCCGCAGGCTGCCAGGTGGGAAACAAATATTTTGCTATATCAATAGAAATATTTCCCAGTATCGGAACTCGTGATATATCGAGGAAAAGGGATAAAATTACCGCAAATGCAGAAAAGATAGCGGGCTTTAGCATCAACGAAAATTTTATCTTCTTTAAAGATTGTTCGGCATAGTAATCAACCTGAGTTTCCAATCCGTTCCTTTTTAATAAATCCGGAAACTTTTGTTTGTCAAGTTCCATTACCGCCTTATCACTTTTTAAGTTAAACATTACGACCTCTCATTCAAAAAAATATTATTATCCTAATTATTATTTGTTTAGTATCAATTATTATAAAAAGGGGACATGCCCTTATTAATAAAAGCTTGAAGTAGATTTTATGTATGTATTTAAATATTATTGTGAGTCAACGGCTAATCAAGGGCAAGAAAAATGCCAATTTAAAAACTTTGAAATTTCGCAAAAATAAAAGGAAGGTAAATTCAAACAGGTAAAAATTACCTGTTAAATATGGAAAGGTGTAAAAATTTCTTTTAAAAAAACAAACCACGATCCGGGGACCGTGGTTAAAAAGTACAGTCTAAAAAAGTATTATCCGAAATTTAAGAACGGGAATGTCTTGCTTAATAAGAATATAATGAAAGTTCCGATAATCCAAACACCGAATACCAATCCGTAGTATTTTCCTGTTGTAGCCGATTTAAACATTTTTGCCAAACCGATACTAAAAACAATATAAGCCCAAATTGTAATAACATCAATTTTGGCTAAAACAAATCCCATAAATGTTGTTTTGTCTGCATTCATAAAAGAAGCAAGACTTACATCATTAAACATTCTGCTGAAGACTAAGGATAAAATGGCGGCTAATATTACGGTAATGATACCAATGTATGCCGAAAGTCCGTTTGCAACTAACGCACTTGTAAAAGTGCCGTCTCCCTTTAACATAAATCTTGCAAATAGGTAGAATATTCCTGTTGTTATAAAAAAGATAATAAAACCGACAATAAAAATTGAAACGGTCTGAATAATTATGCCGATACTGCCGCTTCCGAATTTATCCATTTGCTCTTGAATTTTATCAAGCTGTTGGTCTGCCTTCTCTTGTGTCATTTTGCCTTCTTTAACGGCTTTCTGAAACTTCTCTTCAATACTCGCAATTTGTTTTTGCTTTAATTCATATCTTATTTCATCGTTATTTAATACGATAATTCTTGATACCGTAACAAATAAAAGCAGAAGAAAAATCGGTAGGAGCCAATCAATAGTTCTCGGAGGAAATTTGGAAATACTCTCGAAGGTTTTGGTAGGTTCGCTTAATATGCCGATCATTTTATCGGAATGACTAAGTTCCGTTTCTTCGGAGGCGGAAGTTGGTTCAACAACTTCATTAGTATCATTGTTGTTCATTTTACTCTCCTTTAATGATTTATTTGGATTGATAAATCCAAATTAGAAATAGAAAATTGAAAAGGCAATAAAAAAATTATAAAAGCACATCTGTGAAAGCGCTTTAAAATAAAACGGTTCAGAGGAGTAATAGGCGGCAGAAAATAAGATTTGGTTAGTTTAGAGAACAAAAAAAGAAATGTAAAATACTTTTACATTAAATAAAGATTAATTAACCGCAGAGGGCACGGAGAAAACACAGAGAGCTCGAAGTGAGAATATCTCCTCTGTTTACTCTGCGAATCCTCCGAGTTCTCTGCGGTTAACCTTCCGTTAAATCGTATTGTCTTTAAGAATAAA
>CAZAOG010000101.1:0-10765 GCA_964486645.1 uncultured Ignavibacteriaceae bacterium
GGCAGGCGTTTCGCTCTACAAAAATATTATCCGTTCTTCTGCCTAAAAGTCCTTCATAAATTTTATTAACTAATCCGCCTAATTGTTGGATCCTCTTTTCTTTTTTTTAAAAAATTTAACTTTCTTTTCACTATTTGATATATTGCAGGTGTTAAAAATTTTGGAAATAAAGTATTGAATTTAGCGGATAAAATATCAAAAATAAAAATTGTGTTAGCCGATATTGACGGAGTTTTAACCGACGGCGGACTGTACTATTCAAACGAAGGTCTTCAAATGAAAAGATTTGATGTTAAAGACGGAATGGGAATGGTAATGCTAAGAAAAAAAGGGTATAAAGTGGGCATTATTTCCTCTGATAATTCCCCGATTGCACAAGCAAGAGCAAATAAGTTGAAACTAAATTTTGTCTTCTACGGTGTGGAAAACAAAACGGATATAATTGAAGAAATTTGTTCTTCCGAAAATATAACGAAGGAAGAAATTGCATATATGGGCGACGATGAAATTGATTTGGAAGTGTTAAAAAACGTAGGTTTAAGCGCATGTCCTAACGATGCAATTAAATCTGTAAAAGATTGTGTCGATTTTATAAGCGGCAAACCCGGCGGGCGCGGTGCATTCAGAGAATTGGCGGATTTTATTATGGTAAATACATCTGTCCAAAACGATAAAGTAAAAAAAGAATTTTAAAGGTAAACGGTTAATAAATATATTCATTGAAGGTGTATGCAATACACTGACGTAATACTATCGTAATAGTGATAAAAATAAAGTAATAAAAAATATCATAGTTGTAACAATTGGTAGAGCGAATCGCTGATTCGCTCATCAAGAGAAAACTAACTAATCGATTATAAGAGAAGCGATTCAGCTTGCCTGCCGAGGCGGGCGAATCGCAGTACAAAGCAATAAAGGATACTTTCTTATGACTTATGAGCGGCAGAATCTGTCCAATTTATTGAATATTTCAACTACTTTTTTTGCTTTGGACAATAGTGATAGTAAATAAAGATAAATAAAAAAATACAAGTAAAACCAAAATTCTTAAAAATTATTCCTATATTTTAATTTATGTTAATGAAAAAAAATCTATTTGCAGTAATAATAATTTTATTAAGCGTGATTAATCTCTACTCGCAAAATGAAGAATATTTTGATGCCCCCTTCGGCGGAGGAATAGGATACAACCCCGGATGGATAATACCCGATTTTGATATTATCAATTCCCGGATAAAAGCTCTCGGTATTCCGGAATTTTCGAACAGCGGATTTTACACTTCGGGAATAAGCGGATTTTTATATCTGGGTTTTTTAAAACAAATAAGGGTCGGCGGAATCGGGTTCGGAGGCTCAACATCAAGCGACATCTCCGTTTCCGGTATCAATAAAGAAGCGGTTTTTTCCTTAAGCGGAGGCGGGCTTTCCGTTGAATACACTCTGCCTTATATCAGAGACCTGGGTGTTTCGGTAGGCACTATTATCGGCAGAGGAAGTCTTGAACTTGAACTCTTTCAAAATAAAGGCGGTATAAATTGGAATGATATTTGGAGCGAATTAAGCTCCGGCTCAACACGGAATATTAATAGAAGTCTGAAAAGCTCTTACTGGTTTGTAATACCCACAATAAATGTGGACGTACCGCTTGACAGATTTATAACTCTCAGGTTCGGTGCAGGCTATCAGTTTACTTTCGGCGGAAATTGGAAGGTTGACAACGACATCGATATTACGGGTGTTCCTTCGGGATTGGACGCAAATTCATTCTTTGTTCAAACCGGAATTTTTATAGGATTTTTCTCTTTTTAAATATATGAAGAACATTTTAGTAACAGGCGGCGCGGGATTTATCGGCAGTAATTTTATCAACTATATTTTAGATAAAAGAGAAGACTATAATATTGTAAATCTTGATAAACTTACTTATGCCGGCAATCTTGAAAATTTGATTCCGTCACAGAACAAAAAAAATTATACATTCATCCGCGGTGATATAACAAGTGCAGAACTTGTAAATCATTTGTTTGAAAAATATGAACTGCAGTATGTAATCAATTTTGCCGCCGAATCACACGTAGACAGAAGCATATTGAGTTCAAAAGAATTTGTAACAACAAACGTTTTGGGCACGAATACTCTGCTTGATGTTTCCGGAAAATTCAAAGTAAAAAAATTCCTTCAAGTTTCAACCGATGAAGTTTACGGAAGTTTGGGCAAAGACGGTTTATTTAATGAAAGTACACCGCTTTCGCCGAACAGTCCTTATTCATCAAGCAAAGCAAGTGCCGATTTGCTGGCTTTGGCAAGTTTCAAAACATACGGTCTGCCGGTTGTTATAACCCGCTGTTCCAATAACTACGGACCTTATCAATTTCCCGAAAAGTTAATTCCTCTGATGATTATCAATACTCTGCACGATAAAAAGCTTCCCGTTTACGGGGACGGCAAAAATGTGCGTGATTGGATTTATGTACTTGACCACTGCAGGGCTATTGAGTCGGTATTTGAAAACGGTGAAAACGGAGAAATTTATAACGTAGGTGCATCTACCGAGATGGAGAATATTGAAATTGTAAAACTTATTTTAAATTATTTGAAAAAATCGGAATCTTTAATTGAATATGTCGATGACAGATTAGGACACGACAGGCGTTACGCCATCGATTCTTCAAAAATTAAAAATACATTGGGGTGGAGTCCTGTTTTTTCTTTTCAAGATGCAATAATAAAAACAATAGATTGGTATATTAGCAATAAAGATTGGTGGAAAAGGATAATTACCGGTGAATATATGAAGTACTACCAAAAACAGTATAAAAAATAAAGGATATTATGATGAAAAGGATTTTTAGCCTTTTAACTTTAATATTAATAGTTAATACTTTATTTGCCCAGACTAAAGAAGATTTGAAAAGTAATCCGCTTGTAACGTCGAGTTTAATTTCCGTTACAATAGGCGGAGATTTCGTTATTACAGGCTCCTTTCCGTCAACTTTCACGGAAAGAGTGGATCAATTTATTACAAGAATTTACAACGAAGCATACACCAAAGCGCTGCAAAGTTTAAGGGATCCGAAATTAATTGCCGAGGTTAACAAAAAATTTAAGGATATTTCCCTCCGCGGAATTTTATTAAAAAGAGCCGACGGAAAAACTTTAAATATTGATCTGCAAAAATTCAGATTAAACGGTGATTTTAAAAATAATCCTTATTTGAAAAACGACGATGTAATTATTTTTCCTCCTACCGATAAAGATAAAAACTTTATTACTATAAACGGGGCTGTAAATAAAGGAGGAAAATTTGTTTTTGTTGAAGGCGACAAACTTTCTGACGCTATTGAATTAGCTCAGGGTATTAATAAAGCTTACAACAAAATAATCGGTGTGGAAATAAGCCGGCTTTCTTACGACGGGAATAAAATCAATTTAATTAAAACCGATCTTAAAAGTAATATTCCTCTAAAAAGAGGCGACCAAATAAGAGTTCTTGCCGACGAAACTCAGCGTCTGGATTTTCACGTATTGGTTATCGGCGAAGTTAATATGCCCGGTTATATATCAATAACAAAAAACAACACTACTTTATCTGATGTGATTAAAAGAGCCGGCGGTATTAAACCAACCGGTTCTTTGAGACGTGCAAAGTTACTAAGCGGCAATGTTGCTTCCTATATTTTAATGAATAAATACGGTTTAAAATTAAAATCCTTTGAAAATCTGACCAGCGAAGAAATTAATAATGTTTATTTGGAATTTGAAAATATTTTAATGTCCAGAATGTCGAACTTAACGGAACAGGATACATCCTACTTCTTTGCGGAAAATCAAATACGTGCGTTGTTGGATGAAAATTCAATAGATTTTACTACTATTAACGACGAAAACTCCAAAGCTTCAAAATTTATTGTTAACAACGGTGATATTATAGTTATACCCAAAATTGATAATACGGTATATGTTTTTGGACAGGTGCCTAAAACCGGAAAAATAACTTTTAAGGAAAATGCCGATTATATGTATTATGTTAATAAAGCCGGCGGGTTTTCGGAATATTCGGACGAGGATGTAATCGTAATTAAAGGTCGGACAAGAGAATGGATCTCACCGATTGATAATGTTGTAAAAATTGAACCGGGTGATTTTATATGGGTGCCGAAAAATCAACACAGGTCTTTTACTTTTTATCTTAACCGGACAAGTATTTATTTTTCTATTGTAGGCAGCATTGCAACAATTTTATTATTATTGAAACAATTCAGCAGATAATCAAAGGCTCCCGGAAGTATAACAAGTATAAATTAGAATTAAATTGTTAAAGACTAATTATTGACTTAATTTTGTAACAAAATATTTAGAAGATAGATTTGAAAGAAAACGAAAACAGAAATAAAACAAATAGTAATCAACCGACTGCTAAAGGCAGTCAGAAAAAACATGGATATTATACAAGAAAAAGATATTACAAATACAGAAAATCAAATAAAACTGTAGAAAAAATATCTTTTAAAAAATTATCTATTGTTATTCCGCTTCTTGACGAAGAAGATTCTGTAAGACCCCTAATTAATGAAATAAACAAAGCTTTACTGAATAAAGCCATTCAATACGAAATTTTACTTATTGACGACGGAAGCAAAGACAATTCTTTGCAGATAATAAAAGAATTGAACGCTCAAAACAAAAAGATTAAATATTTCAGCTTTCAAAAAAATTACGGTAAATCCGCTGCTCTGCAAGTTGGTTTCAGCAATGCAACAGGTGATGCGGTAATTACGATGGACGCCGACTTACAGGACGACCCGGGCGAAATTATAAATCTTTTGAAAAAATTAGACGAAGGATATGACCTTGTTTCGGGCTGGAAAAAGAAAAGACAAGACCCCGTAATTAAAAAAGTCTCTTCAAGATTTTTTAATTTTATAACGAGGGTAATGACAGGAATTAAAATTCACGATTTCAACTGCGGGTTAAAAGCTTACAGAAAAGATGTTGTTAAAAACGTAAAAGTTTACGGCGAGCTTCACCGATATGTACCCGTATTAGCTAATTGGCAGGGTTATAGAATTTCGGAAATTGTTGTAAAACATCATCCGCGCAGGTACGGAAAAACCAAGTTCGGAATATCCAGATTTTTTAAGGGATTTATTGATTTAATCACCGTACTTTTTGCAACGCGATATATTAAACGACCGATGCATTTTTTCGGATTTTTAGGCGTATTTGCTTTCTTTATCGGTTTGGTTGTAAACGGTTATTTAACTTATCAATGGATTATAGGAATTCCTTTGAGCAACAGACCGATGTTATTCCTTGGTATGTTGTTAATTATTGTCGGTGTTCAGTTTTTTTCAATTGGTTTACTCGGCGAAATTTTAGTACACAATTCAATGGACGAAAAAGAATACCTTATTAAAGATAAAGGATGATTTTCAAATTGAAATCGACTTATCTAAATTTACATTCCAAATATCAAACTCTTAAAATAAAATAAATTTTTACAGCCGATAAAGAATGTAAATATTTTTAGTCAGCTTAACGCAAAACAACTAAAACTAATGCAGGGAAAACCTACAGCGTGAAAAAGTTTATTTTTAATAGAAGAGCCTTTTTATAAATGAAAATAACAATCCTTTCACCCGCTTATCCATTAAGGGGAGGTATTGCAAATTTTGCCGGTTCATTGTACAATGAACTTTCCGAAGGAAATGATGTAAATGTAATATCTTACAAAAGGCAGTACCCTTCGTTTTTATTCCCGGGCAAAACACAGGAGGAATCCGATGAAACTGTAGCAGATATAAATGCGGAAAATTTGGTCGATTCCGCAAACCCTTATAATTGGAGGAAAGTCGGCAAAAAAATCAAATACGATAATCCCGATTTATTGATAATTCAATTCTGGCTTCCTTTTTTTGCACCTTGTTTAAAAACAATAGCTAAAATTGTAAAGCGGAACAATAGAACGCTGATATTGGCTGTTTGTCACAATATCATCCCTCACGAAAAAAGACCCGGAGATGTTTTCTTAACAAAATTATTTTTCAAGCATGTTGACAAATTTATTTTACTTTCAAATAAAGTAAAAGATGAGCTGTTGTCAATAAAAAAAGAATCGATTAACATTGTTATTCCTCACCCCGTTTATTCCAAATTCGGAGAACCTGTCGATAAAGATAAAGCAAAATCTTATTTAAATATTCAGGGAGAAAAAATAATTCTTTTCTTCGGATTTATTCGTGACTACAAAGGATTAGATGTTCTTTTAAAAGCTCTACCTCTTCTTGATGAAAAGGAGAATATCAAATTACTTATCGCCGGTGAGTTTTATTCGAATGAACGAGAGTATAAAAAATTAATAAATGAACTTAAAATCGAGAAATCTTTAATATTAAAAACCGATTTTATTCCTGCTTCGGAAGTGAAATATTATTTTTCCGCCTGCGATGTTGCAGTTTTACCTTACAAAAATGCTTCTCAAAGCGGGATTGCTCAGATAGCAATGAACTTCAACAAACCCGTCATCGCATCAAATGTAGGAGGATTATCGGAAGTTGTTGTAAATGAAAAAACCGGTCTGCTTGTAGAAAAGAACAACCCGGAAAAATTAGCGGAAGCAATACTAAACTTTTATGAAAAAAACCTTGAACGGGATTTTGTCAATAACATTCTGCTTGAGAAAGATAAATACAGTTGGAGTAATTTTTCAAACCGGTTATTAAAATTTGTAAATGAATAAATGAACTACGATCCCATAAAAAATATATTTGCCGAAAGGATTAAAAAGCAGCCGATACTTAGAATAATTTTTTACCGGCTGCTCGATTTATTTTTCCTTCGTTCCTGGTATGTAAGGAGAGAGCTTAAAAATATTCGTAAAAGAACTAACGATAAAAATTTATCCGTTTATGATGCGGGTTCGGGATTCGGACAGTACACATATTTTATGCACAAGCATCTGCAGCCTTGTTCAATTTACGGTATTGACGTTAAAGAAGAATGGATAAGGGACTGCAAAAATTTTTTTAGCTCAAGAAAAATTGACAGCGTAAGTTTCGGAATTGAAGACTTAACGAAAATAGAACACCAAAATAAATTTGACCTTATTTTAAGTGTCGATGTGATGGAACATATAGAAGAAGACAGGCTTGTATTTAAAAACTTTTACAACGCACTAAAAAAAGACGGGTTTTTGTTGATAAACACTCCCTCTGTTTACGGAGGCAGCGATGTACACGGTGATGAAGAAGAAAGCTTTATAGGCGAACACGCAAGAGACGGGTATTCCCCGGAAGAACTAAGAGATAAACTTGAACCGCTCGGATTTACGATTGAAAAAATAATATTTACTTACGGATATTGGGGCGACAAAGCTTGGAGATTGGGAATTAAAATACCTATGCGATTGTTAAATTTTTCGAAATTATTTTTTCTAATTCTTCCGCTGTATTTTTTGATAACATTTCCTTTTACTTTTACAATGATGTTTATAGATTATAAAAGCGATAATAAAATAGGCGCGGGAATTAATTTATTAGCAAAAAAATAATTATAATAAAAGTTAAATTTTCAAAAGATTCTAAAGCAGTATGACAAAAGCAAAAAAATTAAAAAAAGATAAGCAAAATACACAACCCGATTTTTTCAATTCATTTAACCTTGATGAATTTATTCCAAAAAAATATCACCCTTTAGCCGTCATATTAATAATTATAATTCTGTTTCTAATATTTTTAGCTCCTCTTTATTTCGGCGGAAAAACATTTCAATCGGGTGATATAGTTGCAAGTAAAAGCCTGCATTCGTATGTAGAAAATCATACCGACGGTTTCACCCTATGGAATCCCTACATATTTACCGGAATACCGGCATACGCTACAAGCACCGGGGCGCCGTGGTTTAATCTTTTTTACGACGGATTAACGGCAGTACGAAGTGCGTTTTCCGTATTCTTTGAAGTTGAATACGCCATGTGGAGTTTCTATTTAATTCTGCTTGGAATTACTGCATTCTTTTTAATGAATTACCTTACCAAAAATCCGCTGGTTAGTTTATTTACCGCCGTATCAACCTCATTCAGTACGGGACTGATTGTGTTTTTGTTTATAGGACATGTGACAAAACTGACATCAATTGCTTGGTATCCTCTCATCTTCCTATTGATTTTAAGGCTGCAAAAGAAGATCACTTTAATTGATATTTTAGTTTTGATAATAACTCTGCAACTGTTTATTCAAGGTTTCCACGTACAAATAATATTCTATTCTCTCTTAGCGGTCGGTTTTTATTTTATTTATTATTTCCTTAGAGCCATACTTAAAAAGAACAAAGGATTAAGGCAAAATGTCTTAAAAACCTTGGGTGTATTTACGTTTTCTTTTATAATTGCTTTGCTTATTCAATCCGACAATCTAACGCAGGTTTACGAATATATGCCGTATTCTACAAGAGGAAGCGAAAGCATTGTTGAGAAAACAACGGTACAAACTACCAAATCGGAAAGCGACTATTACAACTACCACACAAGCTGGTCCTTTTCTCCTGAAGAAGTCGCGACATTCATAGTTCCTTCCTTTTACGGGTTCGGAAATTCTACTTATAAAGGTGAATTAACTCAAGGCAGACCGGTAGAAATAAATACATATTTTGGACAAATGCCTTTTGTGGATGTTGCAATGTATATGGGAGTATTGGTTTTCTTTCTTGCTCTTTTTGCCATGTTTTCAAGATGGAAAGAACCGTTCGTACAATTTTTAGCCCTTCTTTCAATCTTTGCTTTAATATTATCTTTCGGTAAAAACTTTTCGCCTTTGTTTGATCTTTTCTTCTATTATTTCCCTTTCTTTAACAAATTCCGTGTACCTTCCATGGCTTTGGTTCTGCTGCAGTTAAGTTTTCCGGTCTTAGCCGGTTTAGGAATAATGAAGATAATATCCCTAAAGGATAAAAAAGATTTCAGACTGATCAAGCTCTTAAAAAACAGCGCGTATGTTTTTACCGGATTATTTATAATCTCTATACTTTTTAATTCTGCAATAACCGATTGGTTTATAGGCAGGATAAATGATTATGCTAATTCAATAGCGGCTTCAAGACCGCAGCTATCGCAGCAGTACAGAGCTTTATCGGACTACACCGCAGGCATGTTCTCGGGTGACTTAATAATTGCAATGGGGTTGTTAACGGCAACCTTCGGAGGAGCGTTGGCTTATATCAACTCAAAAATAAGTAAAGACTTTTGGGTTCTGGTAATAATAGTGTTGACGGTTTTTGACCTTTGGAGAATTGACGCACGCGGTGCAAGGTATAAAGATAATCCTAACACAACAAAGCTATTTAACCCGCCTGATTATATTACGGCTATTAAAAACAGAAACGATAAAGAACCGTTTAGAATTTTTAACTTAAAACAGGACGGTTCGTTGGGTTCGTTTAGAAATAACTCAAACTATAATGTCAACTTTCTCATAGAAGACTTTTACGGGTATTCGGCAATAAAGCCGAGAACTTTCCAGGATTATATGGACGTTGTCGGTCCGGTAAACAAAACCATGTGGAATATGTTGAACGTAAAATATATTATAACCGATAAACCCGTGCAGTTCGCAGATATGCTTCCCGTCTATAAGAATAACAACACGTATATTTATGAAAACACAAAGTCACTTCCGAGAGTTTACCTGGTTGACAGTGTCGGTTATAAAAAAGGAATTGATATTCTTAACTCGGTAAAATCAAACTCATTCGATCCTAAAAATATTGCGTTTGTGGATAACGAAAATTTAAGAGTTGACAAACCCGATTCCTCAGCGTACGCTAAAATAATCGAGTACAAAGATGAGTCCGTTAAATTGGAAGTAAATGCAACGGGGAACAATTTTTTGTTCTTCGGGGCTACGTACCTGCCAACCGGCTGGAAAGTTTTTATAGATAACAATAAGAGCAAATTATACAGGGCAAACTACGGATTTATGGGTGCTGTAATTCCGAACGGCAAACATCTGGTTGAGTTCAAATATGCACCGACAACATTTTATATAGCTAAATACGTGGTGTTTATTTTAAGTTCGCTTGTAATATTAGTCTTGATATACTCTTTATGGAGGAAAAAGAAGCGACCACTTAAACAAGTTTAATAATTATACAGAGATTTTATGTTTGATGAATCCAGGCTGCGCCCTACAATTTTTAATTCGAGATGGTATTCGTTAAAATTATTAGCGAAAGAAATAAAACTTTATGCAGATAATTTATCTGAAAAGAGTAATAATTTAAGATTAATAGATTACGGCTGCGGGGAAAAACCATATAGAGAATTATTTAATAATGTAATTGATGAATATATCGGTGCTGATTTACCTTTTAACAAAGATGCGGAATTAACCGTTAACGATGAGGGTAAAATTAATTGTGAAAACAATTTTGCCGATGTAGTATTATCAACTCAAGTTTTAGAACACGTGACGGATCCCTCAATCTATTTGAGTGAATGCCATAGGGTACTTAAAGGTGACGGTGAATTAGTTCTGTCTACACATGGTTATTGGATTTTTCATCCCGATCCCACGGACTATTGGAGATGGACTTCCGACGGGTTAAAGAAAATATTAAAAGATCACAATTTTGAGATAAAATATTTCAGAGGAATTATCGGACGCCCGGCTATGGGTTTTCATTTAATTCAAGATACTTTAATTTTTAAGGTACCCAAATTTATTATCCCTATTATTTCGGTACCTTTTCAACTGTTAATGTATTTATCCGA
>CAZAOG010000102.1:0-10545 GCA_964486645.1 uncultured Ignavibacteriaceae bacterium
TGAATTTTGGAATGTCGGTTGATTTTATATTAGCACATCAAAATATTATTTAGCCCACTTCTCTGCACATATTGTACGTGTAATTATTTTCAAACCCGGTTCCTTTAAGAAACCGGGTTTTCATTAAGGTTCTAAAAACTCACCTTTACACGAAGGAAAGCCTGCTTTGCATTTTTCCAAGAACCTAACAAAGAGGCGGGTTTGCCGCCGACTATAAAAGTTCCCACGGCTACTTCCAGGTTGTCAATTCCCTGATAAGTTAATTCCGGGAAAAAACCGTATCCGTAATTTTCGCTTACACTTCCCCATTTATCCACTTCCAAAGCACCTCCCAAGGCAACTTTCAGTTGATCGTTAAATAAAACTTTTTCCAATCTTGCAAAAAAGTAATCATTTAATGTGCCGCCTCTTTCGGTAAAAAAACCGTGCATCCATTGGGCATTTAAGTAATAGCCTCCGGGAAAAGTGTAATCGCTGCCTAATGTGAACTTAAAATAAGGTTTATCATCAAGGGCAACCGTTTGATAATAAATTCCGTTAGCCGAATTATAGGCAATAATTTTATTCGGAACGGTCAACGCACCTTCACCCCAGAATCCGATGCCGTTGATCTCCGTAGAAAAGTCGGCACCGATTACCTGAATTTTCGGGAAGGATAATTCCGCTTTTCCAGAATTGCCGCTGCCCGGAATAGAATTAAAATTCAATGAAGTGAGAATGGGAATATCATCATACCCGTTAAAATAGCTGAACGAGTAGTCCAATCCGGCAAAGTTACTTGAAATTTTAAAAGCGAACATACTGTTGCCTAATTTATTAGCCGGTAAAATTAAACTGTCCTTGAATGAAGCCAAGGCGTCGCCCAAAAATAAACTTGTTCCGTTTCTCGGTAGAAGGACGGGTTCAAAATTCGGCAGCCAGACTGCGGTAAGGGTGTAATCACCAAGGTAATAAGAAGCTTTTACCGCCCAACTCGGAATCTTTTCCGCGAAATTATTCATATCCGAAAAATCTTTTGAATTGAGATTATCGGTCTGATTTAATTTATCGGCTGTTCCCCAATTAATTCTTTGTTTCCCTATCTTCAGGTCAAGCTCATCCACTAAAAAACCGTAAACGGAAACATAAGCTTCCCATAAGGATACATTTGTAGGAAATAATTGATTAATATTTTCGAGGTCATTTAATTTTTTTGCTCTCGCCAAATCGTAAAACCTAAAATCCACGCTGCTGAACAGATACAGTTTATCATTCGGCGATACGGAAGTTTCAAACCGAAATCTGTTATAAAAATCTTCCATCGGCAAAGTATTATCTTCGATATAATATCTTTTATCCAATTGTAAAAATCCGCCGATTTTAGGCTGAGCATAAATTTTATAAATCTGTGACCGGCTCAATACCAAAGCAAATAATACGATTAATATGAATTTTATTTTCCCCATTTTTCACCTATTCCGGTCGTTTTAAATTTCTTTCCGTAAAAATTCTGTTCGATAAACCTTGATCAAATTTAATATCGGTCAACGTTAAAGTTGTTCTGTGATCTTTTTTAAGATCACGCATTTCCATCTTTTTTCCGAACCAGTATTTGCCAATTTTTTCAACATTATCAACAGTAAGAACTTTTATCTGCTTACCGTTGTTGTAATACTCTATCTTGCGGTAAACATAATTTGATCGGTCAGCGTATAGTATCAATTTTTCATAACTAACATCTGCATTCGGTTTCGGTTTAAGTTCCAGCACGTATTGATTATTTTCTTTTTTCAACAATTTTGCAGTGTAATCATCGCTGTAAGAACTTTGGGACATATCTTCGTATGAAAAATCCGTTCCCATAAAATTTTCGTTCTTTACAGATGAAGAAATGCGTCTTACTCTGCGAAAAGCCGGTAGATATAAATAAAGGCGATTAGATGCCAATCTTAAGAAGCTTACTCCTCTAACATCCGCCGGGGTTAGAAATCTTACCAACCTCCATTCACTTCCTTTTTGATACATTTTTGTATCGCGTTCTTTCTGCGAACCATTTTTATCTATTAAAGTCATTTTTTCAACGGCGGTCATATCTTTCGGCGCGTTCATTACCGAATCTACCTTAGCAAGAATTTCCTTTCCGGTTTGTGCATTTGCAACAGCAGTTAATAAGAACACAATTACAAATAATATTTGGTTCATTCTTTTCCCCGCATAAAGGGATTTCCCCGATGAAGCCTGCTTGGCGTTAAGCGAGGTCTTTATTTGCAACATTTCGTTCAACATTTTTACTCTCCTTTAAAAATTAGAATTACTATTTCATGATTTTACTAAAAAACTATTGAAAACCGTTAAAACGGTTTATAATTATGTCACTGAACACCTAAATCGGATCCGGAGTCTATCTGTGCTTTTTGCTCTTTTTCTTTTGTTAAAACTTTTAAGAATTTCGGTTTTATTAAAATGAATAAAGACGGCAGAAGCGTTAAGGTTAAAATTGCACTTACAATCATAGTTAATGAAGTCAAACCGCCGAATCTTCTAATATGCTGTCCGCCGGCTGCGAGCAGAACAAGAAACCCAAGCCCGACGGAAAAAGCATTTGTCAATATGGAAATACCTGTTGTGCCCAATGTATTTTGAAGTGCTTTAAGTGTGTCGCCTTCCTCTTCCAATTCCTTTTTAAATCTTGATATAAAGTGAATCGCATAATCTATACCCAGTCCGATCGCGATTGAAGCAATCATGGAAGTAAAAGAATCCAGCCCGATATCTCCGAAGCCCATTACGGTAAAGTTTATTAAAATTGTTAGAACTATCGGAATTATTGCCAAGCCGCCGACCAAACCGGATCTGAACAAAAATGAAAGAATTATTACTACAAATATTAAAGTAATCAAAAGACTTTCGGTTTGCGTGGGTGTTAATTCCGCTTCCATTTGACTTAAAACAGAAGGCATTCCGGCTTTATAGAAATTCCAGCTAACAGTTCTTATAATCGAATTATTATTATCACCTAATAAATTCTTTGCCTGTTTCAAACCGGTGTACAGATAATTCTCATTAACTTCCCACAGTATACCTTTAATATCTCTTTTAAAGTTTATATTCGAAGCAATATCCGGAGGGACAATTGAGCTAATTTTTGCAATTGAATTTTGTATGCGGCTTTCTCCGAAAGTGTCCTTAATAACCTGCTCAAGTGAAACAGCCAAAAATCCGGCGTCTTCTTTACCGACATTAATTTTAGATAAAACAGCGGCATATATTTGTGCCGAATCAGGATACGATTTTTTATTGACTAACCTTGATATTGAAGAGCTTAAACGATTAACTGAATATAGATTGAGTTCAACTTCAGCTTGCGGACTTTTCAGATAGTCAGCCACAGCATTTTTAATACTTGCATTTATGTTTTCACCGGCTAAAGAGTTAATTGCCTCATCAACTATTTTTTCAAGCCGTTCTCTTTTGATTGATTGTCCGTACTTTATTAAAGTCCAGTTCAAAGAATTAAAGATTTCATTCTTCCTTAATTTATTGAATTTGTTTTTAGTATTATCCGGAACTTTGTAGAGATCAATCACGGCAATTTCTTTTGGAATTTTTTCAAGGAAGCTCTCAACGGAGTCCACGGCTTTAACAAGATATCCCGTATGCCAAGTATCCAATTTAGCGCTCAGAAGTGCTTCTTTATTATCGTTTGCCGTAATCTGCTCCATCATATCCTTACCTTCAATAAGGAACCAAAGATTACCGACACCCTGCCGCTGATTTGGAATAGTAAACCTGTCGTTCATTACGTTATTCATTTCGGCAATTATTGAAGCAATAGACTGTGATTTACTTAAACGCGGTATAGATTCAAGCTTTTGTTCAAACTTTCTCATCATATGAAGAATTGCCGGGTCTTTTAGATTGCCATCAACTACTATGTCAACCGGAAGTGAACCGCCGAATTTTTCCCTTACCAACATTTCGGCGTGATAAGGGTTGCTTCCTTTCTGAAGACATAGTGTCCAATCTACGTCTTTATTAATTAAAGGAATAGCAAATATTGAAATAACAACAATTAAACCGCCGCTTAGTATAATAGCTATAGGATGTTTGTAAATCAGTAATCCGAATTTGTTCATCAGCCCGCCGGCTGCTTTTTTCTCTTTAACCTTAGGCGGTTTAATACCGAAGGAAAGCAGAGCCGGTAATAGAGTTGCGGTAGTAATAAGTGCAACCAACATACCGAGTGCGGTTAATAAGCCGAATTCCTTGATAACGGAAAAATCCGAAATTACGAGTGAAGCAAAACCAACCATTGTGGTTATGGTTGTAAGTAAAATCGGCAGTCCCATTTCATTGTAAGTGCCTATTGCAGCGTCAACCGCCGAAGTACCGTTCCGCCTTATTTCGTAATACCTTTTTAATAAATGTATTCCGTCCGCGCTGCCCAACGCTAAGAGTATAACGGGCATAATTCCCGTCAGCAGATTGAACTTTAACCCCAAAAGGTCCATAATGCCCGTTGTCCATATTATACTGATCAGCACAACGAGCATCGGGAAGACGACTCCCGCCCAGTGACGAAGACCGAGATAAAGTACCAGCAAAAGGAATAAAACCATTAATGGAGTAAGTACGGTAAAGTTGCTGGTAATAAGAGTGGTCATATTAAAAATCAGGAAAGGCATTCCGCCAAAATAAATTTTAACATTAGGAGAACGCTTTACCGAAGCAAATATTTTATCGGTTATCTCATTAATTTTAATAGAAGTTAAAACTTCGCTTTTGTTTTTATCAAACTTTAAAATAATCGCAGCAATAGAACCGTCGGATGAGACCAGATTACCTACAAACCGGTCTTTGCTCATCACGTAGTTTTCAAGATTTTTTAAATCTTCTTTTGATTGCGGAATAATTTCTCTATTAAGTAGTTTCCCAACTTCCAAGCCCCATTCGGATTTTTTAAAATCAATTACGTTAGTAAGACTTGTAGCATAGTTTATCCCATCAACATTCCGGTAAGCGTTTGTAAGTTCTTTAATTATCTGCAGATTTTCTTCGGAAAATATGTTGTCCGAAGTAATTAGCGCGACACCAATAGAATTACTTCCAAAAACCTCACCAATTCGGTTATATTGTTCCACAAGGGGGTCACTTTGGTTAAGATAGGTTGAAAAGTCTGCATTTAAGCCGATCTTTGCAGCACGCCAGCCAAAAAATAAAGTTACAGCCGTAATTAAAGCAATTACCACCCATCTATATTTAATTATTATTTTTGAAAAACTATTCATAGCATTTCCTCGGTTAATTTTGATTTACTTTTTAAAATTTTCGAAAGTCTTCCTATCAATTTTTATTTCATCATTAATATTTTTAATATATAAAAAAAAATAATTAATTGTGAACGATATTCTTCATATAATTTAAAAGAATTATTATATAATTTTAAGATTCTATAGGTTGCAAGGAGGGATTAGAAACTGCCCCAAAAGGGTAATTTTTGATTAATTCTCCGTAGGAGCCATTCGGACAATCGTTATATTTTAAGCAAAAATGATATTTATTTTAGCCGTTTCTTCCGAAGGGATTACTAAGTCAAACGGTTTTTCATACTTTTGAGACAGTTTCCTTATTTAATGGAACTATTTCCTTTCCCCATTTTTGAAATTAAACAGAAACCAAAAGACGTCTCCGTAATTAAGTTTTATGATGATCTTCGTGATTAGAATGTTCTTTATCTTCTTTTATATATTTTTTAGGATTTTGCTCAAACTGAATTTTGCATAAATCGGTACAGAAAAAATATGTTTCCCCTTCGTGTGTTAAAGATATTGCTTTAGAAGTATCCTTTATTTCCATTCCGCATACAGGATCTTGTAACATTTAATACCTCCTTATTTTTTTAGGTTGTCGAGTAAAACAAATATTAGAACTACAAAAAATTAAAAAATATTATATTTTAAAATTGATATTAATCACAACGGCCTCCAAATTGATATTTTAAACGGAACTCGAATTGTTTTTATACTCAACTTAGATTCACCGCATTATAAATAAAACATCAAAGAAGTATGTTTTATACTTTAATGAACATCGCCGGAAACGGTATATTTCTTTTTTAGAAAACCATAAAGTACCATACCGGTAAGAATAACAATTATACTTATAATCTGCGAAGTTGAAATTATACCGTTCAAATAAACGCCGCGAGGGTCGTCTCTAAATATTTCCACAAAAGAACGAGTAATCGAATAAAAAATCAGAAACAACACAAAAATTTCACCTTTAAATTTTTGCCTTTTTTTCATCCAAATTAATAACCCGAAAATTATCAAGTTGGTAATAACCGAATAGATTTGCGTGGGATGAAGATAAACACCGAGTGGCGCCATAGAATGTTTATCGGTGTAAAGTACTGCCCATGGCAGGTCAGTAGGTTTGCCGTAACTATCACCCGAAGCCAAACAACCCAATCTTCCGACCGCCAACCCCAAGGCTAAAGCCGGAGCAAATAAATCCGTTACCCTCCAAAGATCAAGATTTTGTTTTTTGATATACCACAGTCCGGTTATTACTGAAAAAACAAACCCGCCGTAGAAAGTAAACCCGCCGTTCCACACCATCAGCATGGCAGCAGGATTTTTTAAGTAATAATCTAAAGAGCCGTCAAACAGAATAGAAAATACTCTTGCGCCTACAACGGATGAAATAGTTATTACTATAATAAGCTCATACATTTTTTCTTTATCAAATTTATATTCCTTAGCATATTTAATAACCAAAAAGATGCCTACGTAAAATCCTAAGGCGTGCAAAATGCTTACTGTTTGAATTGTAATTGGACCAAGTTTAAATAATATAGGGTACATAATTTATCCGGAATTAATATTTGTTTTAATTAAAAAATTTCAATTTATTTAATTTAATAAATTTATTTCAGCATTCTTTTTATAATTATTTTTTTTGAAAAAGAATAAAAGACTAATAATAGCAAAATAAACGATTACACTTATATAAAATATAAATGAATATCCTATTAATGTAGCAAAAATTAAAGTAAATATGGCGCCAATAAACCCTGCAACACCCGATATTCCCAAAAGAATTGAAATTGCGTTGAAGTTTTTAAATTCTGCTAATTCCAATAATAGGATAGGAAAAGGTATTCCTATTAATATAGCAGGGATCAAAACTATAACAAACAATTCGTAATTATTACCGCTTAAATTAGGTATCAGTAAAAATGATTCTATAAAAAGTATTAAAAGCAAAAGAAGAATAACGGGTATTAATGTCCCTATTCTATTTTTCTTAATATAATTTGATGAAAAGCTTCCGATGCCGTTACCTAAAAGAAATGCAAAGAGTAAAAGTGAAAAAGACATTAAGGGATTATTCAAATAAAGATTGAGTGATTGAAATAAAAAGGACTGGATCAATATATATGCGAAACCCAATAAGAAAGCAATTACGGCAATTTTATTAAAAAAAGTAACAGGAATATTTTCAACTACCACATTAACCTGCCAGCCTTTTTTAAATTTCAAAAGAATCCATAAAAATAAAATAATACCGACAATTGTAAGCATGTTCAAACTTTTCGGTATCCCTAATTCATAATTAAAGAAAAACGGGGAATCATCTGTCACCGGATTTAGATTAACGGAAGCCTTTTGAGTTAGTTGACTAAAAGTAAGATTTCCCTGTGCTACATTATATAATATCTTATCAAACATTTCCCATTTTAATTCTACTTCTTCAGATAATTTTTTATCAATTTTTATTTGTTTTATGTATGGAAAAAAAGTAACTCCTTTGTCAAAACTAAGTCTGTGAGAAAGCAAATGCCTTCCGGCAATTTCTTCTTTTGTAAAGGGTTTCTTTTTTATTACAAGAACCGGATTAGCCTCTTTGTCAATAACATACAAATTATTTAACGGCTCTGTTCCTTTCCTGCCTTCTCTTTTCCATAATTCAAGATAGTTTGAAACAACTCTGTAAACTTCTTCACGGTTGTGCAGCGTAAGGACAATTCTTCCCTCTTCCGTTAATGCTTTTAAATAATCTTGTAAAGCTTCAACGGTAAACAAATAATTTTCCGTAAGATTTATAAAGTCGGTAGTTCTTACTCCTTTAGTTATGGCAATTGTTAAAAAGATAAGGTCATATTTGTTTTTTGCCGATTTTACAAAATTTCTTCCCTCTTGTACAATTACTTCAACATTTTTTTTGTTGACAAAAGTAGAGGGGTTATATTCTTTCATAAACTTTACGAAGGTCGGATTCACTTCCACGGCTTCAATAAATTTTGTCCTGCCCAGGTAGGCAATTGCAATATCGTATCCGCCGCCGGGTCCGATAATCAAAGCCGAATCTTTTTCATTCTCCTGAAGAAAGTGGAAGGGGAAATACATGCCCGCATTCATAATTGTATGTTTTAATTTTAAAGTGTCTTTAGCCAACTCATCTAATTTCACTACCTTTGTTCCGGCAGCGCCGTCTATAAACATAGACATTGATGAAGTGGAATCAGGGTAAGTGAATTTCACCAATTCGGTTTTACCGAACGAGTTCCATTTGCTTTTAATATTTTGATATTTAACATTCGGCAAGTTTTTAATGCGAAGTAAATCTTTATCCGATGATTTGGCAATTGACGGTTCAAAATCAATATTTATAATTATTATACTTAGCGACAGGATAAGGATTAATACAGTTGTCAGTTTATGGCTAAAGTAAAATAGACCTCCCTTTTTAAGAGCGATAAATGAACAAAGAGAAATGATAATTAATATTACGGTTAATAATTCAGTTAAATTTATGTTGTTTAACATAAACATTGATGTTATGGCACCGATTGAAGCGCCCAAAAGGTCTGCGGCATATAAAATTGCACTTTGCTTGCCGTTAAGCTGGTAATAGTCAGCGCAAATAGCTCCAATTAAAAAGAAGGTAATACCGGCTAATATTATGTAGAAAAGAAGTCCGATAGAACCCACGCCTATCACACCGAATTTTGGAAGAAGGAAAATAAGAGTTATTGTTACGGGGAATGATATAAGAAGTAAGATAAAATACTTCGCAGGAGCAAACTCTTTTTTCAAAACCACCCTTGCGTAATATAATTGTCCGGCAGCGTGTCCTAAAATAGAAAATGCAATAATTATAAATACGAAATGATAAGTAAGTATATAAGAGAATATCCTTGATATAGTAATTTCGTATACAATTGTAATAAAAGAAAAAATAAATATTATTATGATGGGTTTGTATTTAGTCATTTCAGTAAAATTCAATTTTTTTATCGTAATTTAATCAATCATATTTGTAATAATAAACGATTTCCTCCAAGGAACCATTTTATTCACATTATTTATTTACTCTTCAAGTTTCTGCAAAAAATGAATTTTACAAAAAAATTGCGAAGTAATTAGTATGATTTATTTTAGTTAAATATTTTTCAGGTATGATATTTCCTTCTAATATCTTACCGCATATAGCATCTTTTTTTTTAGTATTCACTTAAAGAAAGATACTTTAGTTATTATGATTTTCAGAAAATTTTTTATGATAAAAATTATAAATAACTATTAATAGATATCCCAAGAAAAAGCCCCACAAAAACGAAACTATGATACCTCCTGCAATTGTAAAAAAGGACATATTTTTCATAAATGGTATGAAAGGAATCATTTTTGTATATAACTGTTCATTTCCTAAAATAAATATATTCATTAGAGTTAATACGAATAACAGTATGCTAACTCCTCCGAATGCTATTCCAAAATATTTTGCTTCAAATCTTGTCATTTTTATCGTCTCAAATATTCTCTATTTCTTCAGTTTTAATTTTTTCAAAATAATTCAGTGTTTTTGAAAATATTAGTGCAATATAAATACTATAAATAATTATATCTAAAATGCCGAGCAGAACATTGCCGAATGATAATTCGCTCACACCGGGCAGGGCCGCCTGCCAGATAAAAAACATACTGTATCCTTGGGGAACAAAAAGATCGTAAACCAAACTGATTAAAAACAGTATTATAAAAAATGTCATCAGAGTTAAAAATATAGTTTTCGTCTTTACAGCAATAGTACCGTTTGTAGAAGTATTTGCATTTCCTTTGTAAGTTTTTTTAACAAAAAAGTTATAAACAGGAATTGTAATATATGCCAAAGAATAGGCTCCCAAAGTTACCTCTATATATCCCAGTAAAATACTCAATGAATTCAGCCCTGTAAAACCGGGCAGGATTGCACTCCAGATTCTATGCATATGCCACAGACCTTCAACACCGAATTGCAATAATATAATCTTAACCCCAATACAAACAGTATAAAATATTATAAAGATAAAAAACAAGGATAATGCTACCGGATAAGGTTCGATTTTTCTCATTTTTTAACTCATTTCTGTATATTTATTCAATTAAATAGTATTTCCAGTTTGATAATTTTTATTACCGTTCCCAAGCCGCAGTCAACGTAAAAGGCAACATAAATAATAAAAATTTTATATTTCATTCTAAAATAAGGTTAATTAGATTCAATTGTTCAGAAAAAATA
>CAZAOG010000103.1:0-10334 GCA_964486645.1 uncultured Ignavibacteriaceae bacterium
GGGTCAGAAAATTTATAGGTGGCAAAAATAGTTAAATAAAATTCAATGTAGTTTATCAGGCTTAGTCCGGCTTTTGGCGGACTAAGACGTGCGCTTATTGGTATTTTTCTAACAATTTTTCATTTAAAATTCTTTTGGTAATTACGTTTGCTGAAACTTCAAATCTATTGCATATTTTGGGGGCAATTCTTTCGGCAATTTTAATGTCTTCAATATCAGGGAGTAATTTTTTTATTCCTAAAATATCCGAATCATATTTGTTAAATACTTTTTGAAGTTCGTCCAGAGGAACTAATAATCTTCCCGCAAATTCATAAGCATGTTGTTCCAACCAAGTGTATTCATTTTCAGGTAATTTTTGAATTAATTCGATCCATTCCAGCTCAGATTTCAATTTGAAATTATCGTAAACGTTCTTATGCAGTATAAGATGTCCTATTTCATGAGCTACAGAATATCTAATTCGATTTAGATACCTGTCATCCATATATTATTCTTCATCTACTACTATACCGGAAAAGTCTCCTAATAGAAAAGAGTCTATATCGCCTGTCCTTTTTAATCCTAAGAGAGGTCTAATTTCTAATTTTAATTCAAATTCAAGTATGTGAAAAATATCCACTGGTACCTTTTTACTAACCCAATATTTTTCTCTGAATTCATCTGCCTTCTTTCGGATTGTATCAAAATTGATAAAAGGAACTTTAAAAGATGAGAAATCAATACCGTTCACTGTGTATCTAATTTTCTTTTAATAATTTTGAAATATTTTTCATTTCATCAATTGTAGGTCTTTGTCCTCGTAGAGTTCTGTAAAAAAGAGGCAATTTAGCAACTATGTCTTCGTCGCTCATAATATCGGCAGGTATTTCACCTCTGGCAGCAGAAGCCAAATCAAAAAACGTATACCAATCTGGGCTACCCTTTTTGATTCCTAATTCTTTAGCCCATTTTTGGAGAATATTAGAATCAGAAGGCGGTAATAATTTTCCTCTTTCTATTTTACTCCAGTTACTAGCATCATGACTGTATTTTTTACAGAATTCCCTTAAACCCAAACCTGATTTTAATCTTGCTTCTTTTATAAATTCATTGAATTTCATAAATCCTCTATAATTATATACATATATGTGTGGTTAAAAATATACCACAGCAAGTAAAAAGTCAAGTCAAATAGTAAAGCTTCTATAAAAAATTTAGTTTACTCCGCTTTTATTGTCTATATAATTCATCTAAATTCTCTAAAAAAGAAAGTATTGGGTGTATATTTTTTGTTACTGAAAATAATTTCATCCGATTCAATTTAGCCTACCAGCCGAAATCCTTTCTCTTTTTCTTGATAAAAGTACGGCTGTCAGACTTTCAACGTACCCGGATTAATGTGTTTACAAAGAAAAAAATAACAAAAGTTAATAGAATTGAAGAATTATATTAAATAAATTCATAACTTGTAAAAGTATGAAATCATAAAAAATATTCTAAGGATACTTATAATGTTTATGAAGCACAAAATACTTAATTCAATAAAATTGTTTATCATTTTCTTTTTTGTTTTTCAAGGAGCCAACACTTACTCCCAAAATTTAGAACAGGCAAAAGATTTAACAATATTATATACCAATGATTTTCACAGTGCTTTTGATCCCATACCTGCTTACTGGTTGAAGGGAAGTCCGAAACTCGGCGGAGCGGCGGCTTTATCTTCGCTAATAAATCAAATTCGCAAGAAAGAAAAAAATGTATTTCTTTTTGACTCAGGCGATATGTTTACCGGTATGATCTCCAATCTTACCAAGGGCGGTGCACTGATGGAAATGATGCGTACAATGCGTTACGATGCAATGGCTATCGGTAATCACGAATTTGATTATGGAAGTGAAAATTTCAGCACCCAAATGTACAAGGTGCCTTTCCCGGTTTTAGGTGCAAATATATTTTACAAAGGAACCGACCATCCGTACAGCAGACCGTATGCAATTATTGAACGAAACGGTATAAAGATTGGCGTAATAGGTATTATCGGACAAGATGCAAGAAGTGTTGCACTTCCGTCGGGAATTACTAATCTGGATTTTTACGATCCAATACCCGTTGTAAGAAAATTTGTGAAAATTCTAAAACCCCAGGTGGATTTAATAGTCGTGTTGGCTCATCAAGGTAAAACCGGACCAATGCAGACCGACGCGGAAGCAAGACCGGAGCTTCAGCGTGACTTTGACGAAGATATAAAATTGACTACAGCGGTTAACGGGATAGATGTTTTTATAGGCGGGCACGCACACCGTGGAATAGAAAAACCGTATGTTAATGCTAAAACAGGCACGCTAATTTTACAAACCTACGGCTACGGTACCAGATTGGGCTACCTCAAGCTGAAAATTAAAGGGAATAAAATAATTTCTTTCAACGGTAAATTGATAAAAGTTTGGAGCGATAAACTTAAACCCGACACGGTGATATCCAAGATGCTCAGCAGTTATAAAAAAGAATTTGCACCAAAGATCGGCATTGTCGTCGGTAATTTAAAAAAAAGGTTGGTGCGTGAATATAATCTTGAATCGCCGTTGGGTGATTTTGTAGCAGATGTAATGCTGTATTCCACAGGCGCACAAGTATCGTTCGAGAACGCAGGCGGTTTAAGAGCGGATCTGCCCGAAGGCAGCGTAACAAACGGTGATGTGTTAAACGCTCTGCCTTTTTTTAATACACTTGTTACAAGCATGCTTTCAGGCAAACAGATTAAGGAAGTCCTTGAACAAGGTTTTTCCTTGGAAAGAGGGATGATCCAGGTTGCCGGTATTAAAGCCAAATATGATATGAATAAACCTATCGGGAATAGGCTGGTGGAATTATTGATAGACAACAAACCGGTAAAGGATAATAAGTTATATAAAGTTGCCACTAATAATTTTCTCGGGCAGGGAGGAGATTTGTATCTTACGTTTTTAGAATCAAAACAAATTGATACCGGCAAATCACTTTCCGAAATGGTAATTGATTATCTGCAAAAAGTTAAAACGGTTGACGCGCCGGTAAAAGGACGGCTTATACCGGTTAAAAGTAAACGCGAAAAACCTTCAAATAATTTTTAACTATAAAGTTGTCGTCTTATAAAAGAGATGACATCATTGAACGTTATGAAGAAGAAAATTATAATAATACTCTTGATAATTTACAGCTCTTCTTTTTTTCTACTTGCGCAAAACAAAAAAAACAAGAAGAATGAAAAATTAAATGAAAAGGTTTACGGATATGTTGTCAATAATAATAAGATGTACTTGGTTACCGATAACGGATTCCTAAATGTTTACAGCAACAAAATAACAAATAAACAGTGGGGAGATTATTATAGAAAAATTTATAACGATTCTACCATTGTAAATCCAAATACGGTAATAGAGACAAACGCAGGCAGCGCATTTTTAAATTATTTTATACCGATTAATATAAATGACTGGATACAGCAAAAATATTCATTTAAGAACGATATGTACCTGTATGATTTTATCCGGGTTGATTCGAACGGAAATTATAGATACAGACCCGGAATTTTAAACATTATTGCAGATTACAAAAAAGATAATAAGTTGGTTTTACCGAAAAAATTTAATAAATGAAAAGAGAATTTATCATAAGTTAAAATTTGATTAACCAACGATTTCTCCGCAGAAGACCCACTGACATTCGCGGGGTCACAAGCAAAAAACAAGCTTGGTTTTCCCTGCTTTTGTAGCTGCCACTTTCAAAGATTACAAACTTAACTTTATTCCCCCTATAAAATAATTGATATTAAATTTATCAAACTCTGCATATTGATATGAAACAACTATTCTTACAGCTTTAATGAATTGATATTCTGCTCTGACCGAAGCTGTGGTCTTTTGTGTTTCGTCCTGGTTGTAAATTGTAAGAAGCTCCGGGTTAAAATAGTAGGCTCTTTCTCCCACCGAGACATCCCCGGAAAGTTTGAATATATTTGAAACGGGGAAATCGAATTTTACATTGGTTGAAAATAATTTTCTTCCGTCCGTTACTTGTGTGTAAAGGGGTTTTACCGATAAAATAAAATTAGGTGATGCCTGCCAAATAAAATCCGTTTCTATCTGGTGCGAATTTATCGACTTTAATCCGTCCAGGTTTAAATATGTATATGTAAAGCCGACAAAAAACAGGTCGAAATTATAAAGCAGGCCGCCGTTAATTAGATTAGTTTTATCGGTGTAGTTTAATACAGGGTTTGCGTTCGATTCAAAACTCCCGTTTATGTATGCATAATTTAATTTGAAATAAAAAGGATATTCGTTTTTAATAATTCCTGCCACAATCATTTTCTGGTCGAAATTATAAGCGGGATTCTTTATAAGCAGTTTATCAAATCCCGCAATCAGATAATCGCCTTTGGCTGCTATTTTTATCGAAGCATAAACAGAGGCATCGTTAGAAAAGCTGCCGGTTGAATAGTCTCCGTAAGTATAGTAAAATGAAGGTGAAAACACCGTCTGCGAAAAAGCAATATTGCCAAAGAAGAAAATTATTACGGATATATACCAAAATATTTTTTTCATTTTACAAGCTCCAATCCTTTTTTAGCGCTTTCGTTACCGGGATATAAAATCAATGTATCGGTAAATAATTCTTGAGCTTTTGAATAACTGCCGAGGTAATAATATGTCCATCCCAAATACAAACTGACCGTATAATCGCCGGGATAATTATCGTAAACTTTTGAAAACATTTTCTTCGCGTTCAAATAGTCCTGTTTATTCAAGTAAATTTGTCCCAAGCGTAGATTTGCAGTATAATTATTAGGGTCTTTAGAAAGTATTTCTTCGTAAATATTTTTAACCTTATCCCAATCTTTTTTAGCTGCGTATGGAAGTGTCAGACCAAGCAAAGCTTCGATGCTGTTATCGCTTAATCTTGATGCCTTAGAATAATATTTAATTGATTCGTCTTGATTGCCATTTAAATAGTAAAGCCAGCCTAATCTTATATTAACAAGATAGTCTTCATTAAATTCGGAATAAATTTTTTGAATTTCTTTAATCGCATTAACATAATTTTTCTTTCCTTCATATTTTATGGAAGAAGAAAAAGCATCCATTTTTTTATCGGATTTGGTGTTACCCGGAATTATGTTTATCGCTAACAATAAAATTAAAATCGGAATTAATTTGAGTTTCATATTTACTCCATTGAATTATTTTTAATTGTTGATGAAAAATTGTTTTGCTCGTCTTCAAAAGAAATTGATTTGATAAAACCTTCGTTATCTATTACTATGCTGCCTGTACCATTCTGCTTGTAAAAAGAGAACAAACCTTTTCCTCTTGCGTTAAAAACGGATTCAATAACGAAGTCTTCTGCCGTTGTTTTTCTTACTCTAAATTTGAATTTACTTTTGGCAAAAATCAATGGTTTGATTATTAAAAAGAACTCCGATAAATACCTAATTATATTTTTTGAAACGATGGAAACAGGGTACTCTTCTTCCCACTCGAGGGCTTTATTATAACCGAGCGGTATTTTTATAGCCATTAAATAGAAATAATAAAGAGCGGATTTATTATCCCCGATAAAATTTGTAATGTAAAATAATTTTTCTTCCGGATATAAGAATATTTTTGCATTCCTATCGGATTCAATGTACAGGTTATTCAAAATATCGATTTTTACTTCCCAATTTTCCGTAAAAGTTTCGCCGTTCAATTTACATTCAAAAGTAAATTCTGCACCGAGTTTAAAATCGAATGCTTTTTTAATGGTTGAATGAATTTCTATGTTTCTTACTTTACTTCCTTCTTCAGGATATTCAAATGTTTCTAACGAAAGTCTTCCGTCTTCACCCTCCAAGTAATATGCAACGGGATATTTGTAAGTCTTATCGCCTAACTTATCGCTTAATTGAAATTGAAAATGTAAATGGGGAACGGGCGAACGTCCGCTGTTTCCGCAGTGGGCAACAACATCGCCTTTCTTAACTTTATCACCTTCTTCAACCTTCATGCTTCCCGGTTTTAAATGCGAAAGAGAAGAATACAAACCCTGTCCGTGGTCAATAATAATTGTATTGCCCCAGTTTTCCTTCACGTTGGGTTCATTTATTTCGTTGTCCGGAACATTATCCGTAACGCTGACTATTTCACCGTCTAACGGAGAATTAACAGGAACGTTATAACAAAAGTAATCCTCAACCTTTTCGCCGAGCGCGGAATATTGATTTTTATTTTCGTCCTCGATTATAAAATCCCATGCATAGCTCCACTTATCTTTGTGCGTAATATTTCCGTTGTGTGCTTGCGATACTTTCCATTCACCGAAAAATGGCAATTCCGGGAACAAAGCTTTGAAATTTCCGAATCTTGATTTTCTGTTTTGATGGTAGTAAAAATTTTCTTCAGGCGAACCCGGCTTAAAATATAACAATACAAGTTCGCTGAAATCCTGCCTGAATTTCAAGCTGTAAATTGTAGCCAAAACTACTACGTTAAAAGGCAGAACCAAAACCGGAAGGAAATAGCTCGACAATAATTTTATAAAGAACCCTGTAAAGACGATGATCATTATTGTTGACAGCAGCATTAAAATGGTTGTCTTTTTTGAAAGAATGATCAAACTTCCGCCAAGAGCAAATGAAGTTAAAATAACGTTGAATGAAGTTAAAATAATCAGACTTTCGGAAGGTTGAGGAAAAATTAAATAGACAAAAACATAATTGATAATGAATGCAATAATGCTGTTTACAAACATTACCCGCGAAAAAACAAGCACACCGATAACCAAAATAATTCCGGTAATTGTACTCGACTGAAATAATATTAATGAAAATGATTTAAAATAGTGCTGGATATAATTCGGGAGATTTGTTGTGAAAATATAATCTACAAATTTAAGTTCTTTATAATAAATTACGTCGAAATTAGTTATAAAAATAAAAAAGATGTACAGCGTAATTATAAAGGGCAGACTTAATCCGGGCAGGTTAAAACTTGTGTAAAGGTAATTTTCCAACACTGCGGCTATAAAAAAAGTAATAACAAGAAAAATAATTACAAGAAATATTACAAAAGGTGTAAGCTGAAAATAATATGAGGCTGCGGCGCCGAATAAAATACCGTTGAAACCGTAAAACCCGTCCTTTATTTTTTCTTTATCAAATTTTAAGTAAAGTGCCAATAAATTGGAAATTATAACACCCAGCAATCCCAAAGCACCCATTTCCGGTATTACAAAAGTAGAAAGCAGTGCAAGGTAACCGAACCATCTGCGGTTGCAAAAGAAAATTTGTGAATAACTGAATACTATTGAATCGGCAAAGTATTTCATTATTTAGCTAATGTCCTTAGTTTTTCGGGTAATTTTTCTTTCGTCATTATATAATCCAAGTCTTCACCTTCTCTAATTAATTCTACGGATTGATCTTCCATTATCATTACAACATTCGGCCTTAGGGTTATAAACTGCATCCACTGAGTCATATTATAAGCGCCTACTCTTTGAATTACTACCATATCGTTTTTCTTTAGTGAAGGTAATGTCATGTTTTCGTTCAAGCAGTCGATGTTCATACATAAAGGACCGAAAATTTTAGCATCTTCGGTATAAGTTCCTGTTTTTTGTGCAGGAGAAATTGTATGCTTATACCAAAAGCTTGTAAATAAAAGATTGACACCTGCATCAAAAATTAAAGCACGTTTTCCGTCGGAGAGCCTTTTTGTTGCAAGCACCGTACTGATTAAAGATCCGGCGTCATCAATCAAAGCTCTTCCTGTTTCAAGTACAAGCGTAGGTAATTCATTTCCTTTATATTTAATCTCAAACAGTGCCGAAGTAATGGCGTCAGCAAACTGCTCAATCGACGGAAGTATTTGCTCGGCAGGTAAATACTGTCCCTTTAAAGTATTGTTTGAAGGGAAACCTCCGCCTACGTCAATATAATCCAGCACAATTCCGTTATTTAAGTAGAGTTCGTTAGCTAAAATTACGAGTTTGCTTACGCCTATTTTGTATGCATCGCTCGTCATCATATATGTGCCAATGTGCATATGCAGACCAATTAGATTTAACTTATCCGTAACAACAATTCTTTTCAAAGCCTGGGCGGCTTCTCCGTTCTCGTAATTAAATCCGAATCTATCCCATTTCGGATAAATCCCGACATCTAAATTCACTCTGATTGCAACATCGGCTTTTTTATTTAATTTTTCCGTCAGCTCAATAATTTGGTAAAGTTCGTCAAAATGGTCTATGTGAATTTTTGCTCCGTCGTTGATAGCTTTTGTCAACGATTCATCGGATTTATGCGGGCCGTTGTAAAAAATATGTTCTCCGCTAACGCCTAATTTTCTTGCCCTGTCGTACTCAAACTCAGAGACCACTTCAGCCCAGGAACCTTCTTGATGGAATACCGAACAAACGGCGTTCAAATAATTAGTTTTATAAGACCAAGCGAATTGAACCTTGGGGTATCTTGTTTTAAAAATTCTTAACGTATTTCTTTGTTTTTCCCTTATCGTTTTTTCCGAGATTACAAAAAGAGGCGAACCGAACCGTTCGGATAAATCTTTTACAGCAACACCGTCGATTTCCGTTTTGGGCAATGTTAATGTTGCCGCACCGAATTTGTTCATAAAACCCGATTGTTGTTTTGTAATTATCGGTCTTTCATATATTTTTTTAGCCATTATGCATTTCTCCGTTTACTGTTATATTTTCAAATTGTTTTAAATCCGTAATTAAATCCCAAGAATAGCGAATGAATAATTTCCCCACTTCGTAGTTCTTAAATTGTTCTACTTTTTCGCCCAGAGCCAATTGCACAAGGGAGTAGGGAAGATTTTGCCCTGCGGCTACGGATAAATAAACCCAAGCCGGGAATCTCGGATTCATTTCAAGTAAGTAATATTTGTTTGATTTTTCTTCTTTCATAAATTCCAGTTCTGCGCCGCCTTTCCACTTTATTTTACTCATAATGTTTTTTGAAAGTTCTATCAATTTATTGTCGTAAATTGTCACACCCGACCAGCCTTTGCCTTTGTCCGTAACATAAAGTTTTTTCATTGCCACGGCGCCTATTGTGTTGCCCAAACCGTCGCCGAGCGTTGTAACATTGTACTCTTCGCCGGATATATATTCCTGTATCACTATCGGAAGCCCCCACTTAGAACTTAAGGAATTAAAAGCCGAAAATACTTCGTCCAAATTATTTGCAATTTTTGCATCGTAAAAAATTCCTTTTACAACAACGGGGAAATTAAATTTGGATGAAACGTTATATATGTCCTGCTGAGATGTGGCTAAAATATTTTCGGGGACGAGTATTCCATTATCCTGGCAAAAGGCTGCAAGTTTATCCTTGCCTCTTAATATCAATTGTTCGGTTGAAGGTAAAAAAGTTTTTATTCCCAATTCACTGAGTTTCGATTCAAGTTTTGCAAAGCCGAAAAGCTCGGCGTCAAGCGTGGGGATTATTATATCAATATTTTCTATCTGATGTATATATTTTATTCTTTCGAATAAAATGTCCAAACCGCCTGACGGGTAGGGGATAATATAGCTGTTGTTAACGATAGAGTTCAAATACGGACCGGGTTCCAAAGCATCGTATATCAATCCTATTATTTCACCTTTAAAGTTTTCCGATTCTTTTATTCCCCTAATCAGCGGTACGCCTGGTCCGGGGTTGTCCACATTGTTTAAGCCTGTTACTGCAATTTTCATTTTTCTTCCGCTTCTTCTATAAGATTGTAAATACTAAGTTGATTGAAAAAGTCATTAAGGTCTCTCTCAAGAATTTTATCTTCAATATCGTATTCATTAAGAATTTTATTCAGGATAGTTTGATAGTCGCTGCCGTTTTTCAAATCCTTTAAAATGATCCTACCGATTTCGTTAACGGTAAATGTTTCGCCGGTTGTGGATAAAAACAAAAATCCGTTGTCGCTTATCGCCAAGTTTGATGAAAGATTATAATTAAGCATTTATACCTCTATGTTAAAAAGTGAAAGAATAAATAAATTTGTTATATTTCAGAAAACTGCCGTTATAAAATAATATTTTTAATAAATTATCCAACAAATAACCGTGCCAAATTAAAATTAAAATTCTAACTTCCTTTATTGAAATGAGTTAATAAATTTCAAGGAATTTTTAAGCTGCCTGGAATTTCCGATTAAATTGCCTGGTAAATTATTTGCATGCAGTCATAAGATTCCCGATATCTTTCTCAAGTGAAAAGGTAAATTAATAAAAAAGATAATTTTTCAAATACGGGGAATGTTATAATAGGCAGATATCGGGAATCTTTTATTTCAAACAATTATGCACGTCTGTCC
>CAZAOG010000104.1:0-10265 GCA_964486645.1 uncultured Ignavibacteriaceae bacterium
AAATTATCAAGGTTGATTATATATTAATAAAATTTGTAACATGACACGCACTTTTTTATAAGTTTAGAAATATCTATCAGAAGAAAATGTATATTGACTTATATTTTATCTTGAAACACCACTCAGGAGAATTCTATGCCTTTACTTAAAGAATGTAAAACTATTCCGGAACTATTTGATTTTTTAACAACCGAATACGGCCCAAGCACGGACAGCTTTGTAATGAAATACAAAGTTGACGGTAAATACACCGGAATTACTTATGAAGAATTTAGAAGTGAGACAGAGTTTTTTGCTTTGGGACTGGCTTCTTTGAACTTTAAAAAGGAAGAAAAAATAGCCATCATCTCCGAAAACAGACCGGAATGGATTTATTCGGATATGGCAATTTTAGCACTCGGAGGATTAGATGTTCCTCTCTACCCTTCGCTTACAGCCGATTCAATTGAGTTTATTCTTAATAACTCAAATTCAAAAGGAATAATTGTTTCAAATAAATTTCAATTAAATAAAATCTTAAAAATCAGAAAGAAGTGTAAATCATTAGAATTTATAATAGTATTTAATGAAAACGACATTGTTGAAGACGACCCTGCAATTTATTCTTTTAAAGAAATCCAGGATAAGGGAAAAGAGTTTAAAAAAGAAAATCCGACATATTTTAAAGATTCTTTATCTCTTGCTGATGAAGATGACTTGTGTACCATTATATATACTTCCGGAACAACAGGCGAACCCAAAGGAGTAATGCTTACACACAAAAATATACTTTCAAATTCTAAAGCTGCATTGGAAGTATTGCCGATAGGCAAAGACGATGTTTGGCTTTCTTTTTTACCTCTTTCTCACATATTTGAAAGGATGACAGCTTACTACACGGGGTTTGCATCGGGCGGAACAATGTGTTTTGCAGAAAGTATTGAAAAAATTTCAACAAACTTGTTGGAAGTAAGACCGACCATAATGACATCCGTACCAAGATTGTTTGAAAGAATGTACGCCCGAATAATAAAAAGAGTCGAAAGTCAACCCAAAAAGAAACAAAAAATATTTTATTGGGCTGTAAATGTAAATAAACAGTATTATGATTTGAAAAAGCAGGAAAAATCTTCAGTTATTTTAAATGCAAAACATAAACTGGCGGAAAAATTAGTATGTGAAAAATTAAGGGCAATTACCGGCGGAAGGCTGAAGTTTTTTGTTTCCGGCGGTGCTGCTTTGCCAAGAGAGTTGGGAGAATTTTTTGAAGCTATCGGTATTTTAATAGTAGAGGGTTACGGACTCACCGAATCGTCACCGGTAATTGCTGCAAATAAACCGGATGATTATCAATTCGGAAGCGTGGGTAAAATTATGCCTAATCTTGAAGTTAAAATTGCTTATGACGGTGAAATACTCGTCAAAGGACCGAGTATAATGAAAGGCTACTACAAAAACAAAAAAGAAACCGATAAAGTGTTAAAAGACGGATGGCTTCACACAGGTGATATAGGCGTGTTTGATGCACGCGGGTTTTTAGTAATTACCGACAGAAAAAAACATTTGTTCAAAACATCCGGCGGTAAATACATTGCACCTACACCGATAGAAAATTTATTTTCGACAAGTAAATTTATAGACCAGTTTGTTGTAATAGGTGATAAGAGAATGTTTTTAAGTGCGTTGATAGTACCGGATTTTGAATCTATAAAAGAATACGCCGACACAAATAACATTCCCTACAAAGAAGAAAAAGATTTAATAGAAAATGAAGAAATTTATAAATTAATTGAAAAAGATATGACCAAATTTCAGAAGCGGCTGGCTAATTTTGAAAGGGTTAGAAAATTTGTTCTGTTGGATAAACCTTTTACAATTGAAAACGGTGAAATTACTCCGAGTTTAAAAATAAAAAGGAAGGTTGTCGAACAAAGATATCAGAAATTGATTGACAGCATGTATGCAGAACATAAAATTTAATGGTTTGATAATAAATTCAATAATCGGTCGGTTACTTTTCCGTTGCTGACCAAAATTTGTTTTGAATAAATATCAATTTCGTTTCCCGAAAAATCGGTAACGCTTCCGCCTGCTTCCTTGCTTATTATCATTCCGGCGCAAACATCCCACGGACTTAAATTTATTTCCCAAAATCCGTCGTAAATACCTTTTGCAACGTGACAAATATCCAGCGCTGCCGAACCCAAACGTCTTACGGCTCGTGCCGACTTTGTAACGGCGGCAAATTTTTCAAAAGTATGCTGCGGATTTTCTTTCACATTGTAAGCAAACCCTGTTGCAAGCAGACTTCTTCCGAGCTTATCGTTGCTGCTTACTCTTATTTGTTTGTCGTTTGCAAAAGCACCGCTTCCCTTCTCCGCGGAATAAACTACGTCATTCATTACATCGTAAACAACGCCGGCAATTATTTCATTTTTTCTTGTTACACCGATAGAAACTGCAAAAACAGGCAGTCCGTGCGTGAAATTTGTTGTTCCGTCCAGCGGGTCCACAACCCAAAGATTATCGGAACTGCCGCTTTTGTTATCGCCTTCCTCTGCCAAGATACTGTCCCGCGGATAATTTTTTTTAATAAAATCTATAATTGTTTTTTCCGATCTTTTATCAATCTCTGTTACAAGATTGCCTTCATCTGTTTTAAATTCTACAATATTGTTTTTACCGAATCCTTCCCTTATGATTGAACCCGCTTCTTTTGAAATTTCGATAATATTTTTCAGCATTTTTATATTTTTTTAATTTTTAATATCCTAATATAAACATCAATCTATTTAATTTTAATATTTCATTATAAGTCTATCTCCTTACGGTTTTGTTCCTTGATAGCAGAAACGAATTTTGGTATATTTCGACACAAATTTTAGCTTGAAAATTAAAGGAAATAAGTGAATAAAATAGAAAATATAGAAATAAATTTATCTACCGATGAGTCCATTTTAGAGAGTATACCGGAAGTTTTACCAATCTTACCGTTAAGAGACATTGTAATTTTCCCTTATATGATCTTTCCCGTGCTTGTCGGAAGAGAGCAATCAATTAAAGCAGCCAATTTTGCACTTGACAGTACAAAATACATTTTCCTTTCAACTCAGAAGAAATCAAATATAGAAGACCCTGCCAAGGAAGATATTTATACGGAAGGCACCGTAGCAAAAATTGTTCAAATATTAAAGCTGCCTAACGGACTAATGAAAATTTTGGTCGACGGTTTGCTTCAGGGTAAAATTACCCAATACACCGACAACACGGAATTTTTTGAAGCCCGCGTCGAAGTAATTGTACCGACGATTGAAAAAGACCACGAGATGAACGCGCTGGTACGACAAATGACACAACTTTTTCAGGAGTATGTTAATATCGGCAGGAATATTCCCAAAGAATCCATCACCGCTTACGAAAACATAAACGAACCCGACAGAAAACTTTTTTATGTTGCCGCAAACATTAACCAATCAATTGAAGTTAAACAAACCATACTGCAGAAGTTTAACTTGAAAGAGCAGTATTATGAAATTATAAAAATATTGAACTCCGAAATTGACATACTTAGAATTGAAAAAGAGATCGACAATAAAGTACAGGAGAATATTGCCAAAACTCAAAGAAAATTTATTATTCAGGAGCAAATAAAAATTCTGCAAGACGAACTCGGCGATGACGAAGACGCTTCACCGGAATTTTCCAAACTGCGTGAGAGAATAAAAAAGGCAAAAATGCCGAAGGATATACAGACAATTGCTTACGAAGAATTAAACAAATTGAAAAAAACTCCGCCTATGTCTCCCGAATCCGCAGTGATCAGAAATTATTTGGAATGGCTTTCGGATGTACCCTGGGCAAAAAAAACAAAGGATAATTTAAGTATAGAGCACGTTCAAAAAATATTGGATGAAGACCACTTCGGACTAAAAAAACCGAAAGAAAGAATAATCGAACATATCGCCGTTCTCAATTTGGTTAAGCAAATGAAAGGACAGATTCTTTGCTTTGTAGGACCTCCCGGAGTAGGAAAAACTTCATTGGGAATGTCAATTGCAAGAGCGTTGGGGAGAAAATTTGTAAGGATAAGTTTGGGCGGCGTAAGAGACGAAGCCGAAATTAGAGGACACAGAAGAACATATATCGGTTCAATGCCGGGTAAAATTATCCAGTCTATGAAAAAAGCCGGCACAATAAATCCGATTATGCTTTTGGATGAAATTGATAAAATGAGTATGGACTTCCGCGGCGACCCGTCGTCTGCTATGCTGGAAGTTCTTGACCCGGAACAAAATTCAACTTTTAACGATCACTATTTAGAAGTTGATTACGACCTGTCTCAGGTTATGTTTATTACAACCGCTAACGTAAGGTATAACATCCCGCTTCCTTTACAGGACAGAATGGAAATAATTGAACTTCCGGGATATTTAAGTTATGATAAAATTGAAATAGCAAAACGTCATTTACTGCCAAAGCAGTTAAAACTCCACGGACTAAATAAAAAAAATATTGAAATTACGGACGATTCGATAAAAAAAATTATAAGAGAATATACCCGCGAGGCAGGTGTAAGAAATCTTGAAAGAGAACTTGCCGCGGTATGCAGGAAATTAGCAAGAGACATCGTCATAAAAGAATCCTCTAACGGAAGAAAGAACGGTAAACACAAATATGTAGTAGATGTTAAAAAAGTTGAAGAATATCTGAAAGTACCGAGGTTCAGAAGATCTCTGCATGATAAAGAACCAAAAATAGGAAGTGTTACGGGACTTGCATGGACAAGCGTCGGCGGCGAACTACTTACGGTTGACGTAACCATAATGGCAGGTTCCGGTAAACTTACTTTAACCGGACAACTGGGCGACGTAATGAAAGAATCCGCACAAGCGGCTCTAAGTTATATTCGGTCCAATGCGGCAAAATTCAAACTTAAACCCGATTTCCTTAAAGGTAAGGAAATACATATCCATCTTCCCGAAGGAGCAATTCCCAAAGACGGACCTTCGGCGGGAATTACACTTTCAATGGCTCTGCTTTCGGCTCTTAAAGGTATGCCGGCTTCCAACAACGTTGCAATGACCGGAGAAATTACCCTAAGAGGAAATGTGCTTCCGATAGGCGGATTAACTGAAAAACTTTTAGCGGCTAAAAGAAATAAAATTAAAACGGTTTTAATTCCTTTTGAGAACAAAATTGACTTAAAAGAAATACTGCCGGAAGTTCAAGAGGGATTAAAAATTGTACCGATAAAATTAATTGAAGATGCAATTCCTTATATTTTTCAGACTAAAAAAAGTAAAGCTGCCGGAACAGTAAAAACAAATAAGAAAAGGACAAAATAATTTGGCTGAATCTTTAATTGTCGATACATCTCTTTCCCTTGACGAGCAGTATGAAAACCTGCAAAAGCAGTTGGTATCTTTACTGGTTTCAGAAGATAAATTGCTCTCTAATCTTTCGAATTTTGCAGCGGCAATAAAGCAAACTTTTCAAAAGGTAAGCTGGGTAGGATTTTATTTTGCCGAAGGCGATAATCTTTATTTGGGTCCGTTCCAAGGTAAGGTTGCCTGCACGAATATTAAGTTTGGGAAAGGTGTTTGCGGAACCGCGGCAAAGGAAAAAAGAACAATCATAGTAAGGGATGTTTCCAAATTTGAAGGACACATCGCTTGCGACGCTGATACAAAATCGGAAATTGTTTTGCCTGTATTTAACAGAGAAAATATTTTTGCCGTTTTGGATATTGACAGTACGGAGTACAATTCTTTTGACAATACGGATGCAAAACATTTGGAAAATATGTGTAAATTTCTATCAACATTTATAAGTAACAATACAAATAAAATTTTATAATGGCATACATTGTAACTGCAAGAAAGTGGCGCCCTGGCAAATTTTGTGAAATTGTCGGACAGGAACATATAACCAACACACTTATTAACGCTATAAAAAACGATAGAATTGCTCATGCCTATTTGTTTACCGGACCGAGAGGCGTTGGCAAAACAACCACCGCAAGAATACTTGCCAAAAGATTAAACTGTTTGAATCCGAACGGTGCCGAACCATGTGATGAATGTGAAATTTGTAAAACCGTAAAAGAAGGTCAGCTTTTAGATATTATTGAAATTGACGGCGCCTCGAACAGAGGAATTGACGAAATAAGATCTTTGCGTGACTCCGTAAAGTATGCACCTACAAAAGGTAAATATAAAATTTACATAATTGATGAAGTCCACATGTTAACAAGAGAGTCTTTTAATGCATTTTTAAAAACATTGGAAGAGCCTCCGGAACACACGGTTTTTATATTTGCAACTACCGACATACAAAAAGTACCGCTTACAATAGTTTCCCGCTGTCAAAGATATGATTTCAGGCGCATTCAATTACAAACGATAAAAGAACTGCTAAGTAAAATTGCAGTAAGTGAGAACTTTAACATTGACGATGAAACCTTGACGATAATTGCAAAAAAAGCCGACGGTGCTTTGCGAGATGCGGAAAGTTATTTTGACCAGGTAATTTCCTATTGCGGCGGCAACATAACAAAAGAAGCGGTTGCCGAAATGCTGAACCTAATTTCAGAAGATATTTATTTTGATGTTTCCGATGCTGTTATTAACAAGGATTTTAAGTCCGTTTTCAATATATCCGAAACGATTTACAAAAACGGATGGAATTTTATAGATTTTTTCACGGGATTGATTGAGCACTTCAGAAATATACTTACAATAACCTTAACCGAAAATTCCGATTTAATCGAAACTTCGGAAGCCAATAAAAAGAAATATCTTCAGTACGCAGATGCATTTTCCGAGGGTGATCTGTTAAGACTTTTGAACTATATGAATAAAGCTTTCCAGGAACTTCGCTTTACGCAAAATCAAAAACTAAAAGTGGAAGTTTCACTCACTCACTTGGTAGGTTTGGAAAAATCCTCTACAATAAGTGAAATTATTTCCAAAATAAATAACGGTGAAATAGAGGAAAAAGTTAGAACGGACAACGTTCCCCAATCAAAAAAAAAACAGATTGAAACAACGGAGCCTAAATTAGAGGCAAAAATTGAACCTCCGGTTATAAAAGAACCCGGAGCTTCCGAAATTACGCCGGTAATCAAACAAGAAGAGATAAAAACAACTTATCAAAATCCTCCTTTGAATTTTGAGCATATTCTTTCCAAATGGGGCGGATTTGTAGACATAATTTTTAAAGATAAACCTTTGATTTTAGGACCCGTAATCCAAAATGCCGAAGTAACAAATTTTGAAGGCAATAAATTAAATATTACCGGAATTGATAAAGACGGTAAATTTCTGTTAGACAGTCATAAAGATTTTATAGAAAAAACCGCTTTTAAATATTTCGGTAAAAAAATTCATTTTAATTTTACGGAATCCGAAGCAAAAATAAGCGAGGACAAAAAAGAAGATTCGAAAAATATTTCAACCGCTAAACCTGCTGAAGATAATTCTCCTATTATAAATAAAATCATAAATGATTTTGGCGGACAAGAGATAAGATAAACTGCCTTATTTTAAAAATATCTCCGAAATTTCTTCCAACTTATAAAATTTGTAATTATTTATATTTTGATACTTTACAGGATTTTAATTATTTTAATAGACTATGTCCGAAAAATTAATTGTAGCAATAGACGGTCCGGCAGGTTCCGGTAAAAGTACTTCGGCTAAATTGGTTGCCCAACATCTCGGATATTTGTATGTTGACAGCGGCGCGATGTACCGAGCAATTACTTTTTTGGCAATTAAAAAGGATGTTCTTAACAATAATGAAGAAATTACAAAACTTGCCGAGCAAACGGATATCAAACTAAATTTTGTGGACGGTATAACCTATGTTTTTGTAAACGGAGAAGATATAACCAATGAAATTCGATCCGTTGAAGTAAACGAAAACGTCAGTATAGTTAGTAAAATTGACGGAGTAAGGAAAGCACTTGTTGAAAAACAAAAAGCAATGGGTAAACTAAACTTGGGCATTGTTATGGAAGGCAGAGACATTACCACAGTTGTTTTTCCAAATGCGGATGTAAAAATTTTTCTTACCGCCTCCATTGCACAGAGAGCCGCAAGAAGAAAAAAAGAATTTTCCGAGAAAGGAATTGAAGTTAAAATGGATGATATTCAGAAAAACATTGCATTGAGAGATAGATTGGACTCAACAAGGGAAGTCAGTCCCCTCGTTAAAGCCGAAGATGCTTACGAGATAGATACTTCAAAAGTAACAATTGAAGAGCAGGTTGAAAAAATATTAAAAATTGTAAAAGAAACTTTAGAGAAAAGAAATAACTAAACAATAAATTTAACAAAAGCCAAATAAATTATTATGTTTAACTAAACTTCTGGTTTTTTACTTTTTTGGCTTTGAGTAAAAAAACAGATTTAATTTAATTAAGGAGGACAAATGTCCGAAGAAACAAAAGATGTGAATGAGAATATTGTAACGGCTGAAGATTTTGAGAAAGCAAAGAAAAGCTTTAACGATGAAGAATATTCACAGGAAGAATTTTTAACTCTCGCAAAACTTTATTCCGATTCTTTCAAAGATGTAAAAGAAGGCGAATTAATAAAGGCAAAAATCGTACAAATTCAAGGTGACCAGGTTATTCTTGACGTAGGGTTTAAATCAGAGGGTTCAATTTCTAAAAATGAATTTGAGAACAAAGACGATATTAAAATAGGCGACGAAGTTGAAGTAGTACTTGAAAGCGTTGAAGACAAAGACGGTAACTTGGTTTTAAGCAAACAAAGAGCCGACTTTTTACGCATTTGGGAAAAAGTAATGCATTCATACGAAACCAAAGAAGTTCTTCAAGGTACTATACTAAAAAGAATTAAAGGCGGAATGGTTGTGGACTTGATGGGCATGGAAGCGTTCTTACCCGGTTCGCAGATTGATATCCGACCTATCAGAGATTTTGATGCATTTGTAAATCAAACAATGGATTTTGTTGTTGTAAAAGTAAATGTACCTACCGAGAATGTTGTCGTTTCCCATAAAGTACTCGTCGAAGAAGAAATGTCGGGACAAAGAGAAACAATTCTTAACAGTCTTGAAAAAGGACAGATCCTCGAAGGTGTAGTTAAAGCTATTACCGACTTTGGTGTGTTTGTAGATTTAGGCGGTGTAGACGGATTAATTCACATTACCGATCTAAGCTGGGGCAGAATAAATCACCCGAACGAAGTTGTAAAATTAGATGAAATAATTAAAGTTGTCGTAACCGATTTTGACGAAGAGAAAAAACGTATATCGCTTAGTTTGAAAAAACTACTTCCCCATCCTTGGGACAACATAGAAGAAAGATTCACCATCGGCAACAAAGTTTCCGGCAGGGTTGTTTCACTTACCGATTACGGCGCATTTATTGAGATTGAAAAAGGTATTGAAGGATTGATACACAATTCCGAAATGAGTTGGACACAACACATCAAGCATCCTTCACAAATGGTTTCTATGGGACAAATGGTTGAGGCTGTAATTTTAAGCCTGGATAAAGAAGAAAAGAAAATTTCTCTCGGCATCAAACAGTTGGAGCCCGATCCTTGGCAATCATTAATGGAAAAATATCCTGTTAATTCACGTCACGTAGGCATTGCCCGCAATCTAACTAACTTTGGCGTATTTGTTGAATTGGAACCGGGCGTTGACGGATTAGTACATATATCCGATCTATCCTGGACTAAAAAAGTCCGCCACCCGGGTGAAATAATTAAAAAAGGCGAAAAACTTGAAGTAACGGTTTTGGATGTTGATGTAGAATCAAGGAAAATATCTTTGGGACATAAGCAGATTCATAGTAATCCTTGGGATAAATTCGAAGAAATCTACAAACCTGGATATGAGACAACGGGAAAAGTTGTAAGAATAATTGATAAAGGATTGATTGCGGAATTACCCGACGAAGTAGACGGTTTTGTTCCGGCATCTCATTTGTCGCCTAAAAAAATAAAAAATGTAGCAAATCATTTTCCTCTTGAAGAAACTTTACCGATGCGTGTAATTGAATTTGACAAAGAGAATAAGAAAATTGTTTTGAGCGTTTTAAATGCAATAAAAGAAAAAAGCGAAGAAGAAATACAGAATTACCTGAACGAGCATAAACTTGACCGCGTTACAGTTCAGGCAATACTGAAAGCGGAAACATCTTCGGCAGAACCTGCCGATTTTCAAATATTTGAAGCTAAAGATGAAGCTAAAGAAGAAACAAAAGCGGAAGTACCTTCAAAAGAGGAAGAGAAGAAAACCGATACTTC
>CAZAOG010000105.1:0-10000 GCA_964486645.1 uncultured Ignavibacteriaceae bacterium
TTAACCGTTTCAACGGTTTAAGAAATTAAATTATTTTGCTCCCGAATCGCTATTTTTTCTTTAATTGCAGAAAAGATTTTTTTAATTCTTTATTTTCGGAATTTAGTTATTGGTCATTCCCTGCTATTTGAGTTTTGTTATTTGTTTATTCGCATTACTCAAATTTAAAATAATGCGTAACATAAGTTATCCAAGTTAATTTTTTATAAAAAACATTACTATAAATTCGACACATAATCTCTGGTTAACTTGTCGAATTCAATAATTGTTTCATAATCCGGCATTGAATGATTTTCAAATTTATCAAGAGCGTTTTTAATTAAATCGGGTATATCGGAAAATTTAATTTCTTTATTTAAAAATTTGCCGACTGCAATTTCGTTAGCCGCATTTAAAATGCAAGATGCCGTTCCGCCTTCCTTCAATACTTGAAACGCCAAATTTAAGCATTCATATTTATTAAAGTCAGGCTCAATAAAAGTCAGCTCCCTTAACTTGGGCATATTCGTTCTTTCCATATCATTTTTAAATCTCTCGGGATATGTAAGCGCAAATTGTATCGGCAGCTTCATATCAGGATAACCCAATTGTGCTTTAATGGAACCGTCAACAAATTGAACCATAGAATGTATAATTGATTGAGGGTGGATTACAACTTCTATTTGGTCGGACAAAAACCCGAACAACCACCTTGCTTCAATCACTTCAAGTCCTTTATTCATCATCGTAGCGGAATCTATTGTAATCTTGTTTCCCATATTCCAATTGGGATGATTTAAAGCTTCCTTAACGGTAACGGTAGAGAACGATTCTTTATCGGTATTTAAAAAAGGTCCGCCCGAACCGGTAATTATAAGTTTTTCAACCTGTTCGTTTTTTTCACCCGTCAAACATTGAAATATTGCGCTGTGTTCCGAATCAACAGGAATGATTTCCGCATTGTGTTTTTTCACCAAATCAGTCACTAATTCACCGGCAACAACCAACGTTTCCTTATTGGCAAGTGCAATTCTTTTCCCTCTTTTTATAGCCTCTATAGTCGGCGCCAGTCCGGAGAACCCTACAACCGCACCCAAAAGAATATCATAATCGGTTTGTGCCGCAACTTCACACAATGCATTTTTACCGCTTAGAATATTGCATTTACCTTTGAAATTATTTCTTAATTCAGATGCTTTATTTTCATCCACTATAACAACGGTTTCGGGGTGAAATTCTTCAATTTGTTTTTGAATAAGCTCGATGTTGTTATTTGCCGTTAAAACGGAAACAGAAAAAATTTCCGGAAATTTTCTTATAACGTTGAGCGAATTTACACCTATTGACCCTGTTGAGCCTAATAATAATATCTTTTTCATAAATAAAATAAATTGACATTAAATTTAAAGATGTATGGAGTGGCAATCAATGTAAAATGAAATATGATGAGCGGGTTTAAATAAGTACATCCTGCTTGTTGTACCGTTAATATTAAGATTCCCGAAATCTCGAAGATTCCGGGAATCCGTTCACTTATTATTTAAGCAATATCATTTTCTTCGACTGAACGAACCGATTACCGTTTTCGCCTCTTGCTATAAGCCTATAAAAATATACTCCGCTGCTTGTTCTCATACCGGAACTGTTCAGTCCGTCCCAAATAACTTTCTGCTGACCGGCAGGCAGTTCTTCATTAACTATTTCGTTTACCTTTCTTCCGAGAGCATCGTAAATAATAAGTTTTACATTTGATTTTACCGGAAGTGAAAAATTAATAGTCGTTGATGGATTAAACGGATTCGGATAATTCTGCGAAAGCGAATAATCTTCGGGTATTACGGAAGTATTTGTTTCTACACCGGTAACTATATCCGCAAGCGGAGCTGTCCAAATTCCTCTTCCGTGTGTTGCCACAATTACCTGACCGTCAAAAGCAAGCATTTCCCAAACTGCAACAGCCGGAAAGCCGTTATTTGAATAGTGCCAGGACGCACCTCCGTCTGTCGATTCGAATATGCCTATTTCGGTACCCGCCCAAATAATATTTGTATTTGTAGGCATAACAAGTAAGCTGTAAACAGCTACATCCGGAAAACCGTTTGAACTTGATGAATTGGAACCAAAGCCTGAAAGCTCGGACCAGGTTTGACCTAAATCAGTTGTCATTAATATTTTAGGTTTGTTTGCATTTGAAAAGAGCACATAGGCGGTATTGGGGTCCGTGGGATGAGTTGCCAAGCCCGAAATAAACGCTGCCGGGGCAATACCGGGTATCTGTGTTTGAGTAAATGTTACCCCGCTATCGGTAGATACATAAAAAGGAAAACCCGTGGTCAAAGCTCTGCCCGCCCAAATAATAGAAGGATCGGCAAGAGAGAATTTTATTTGCGTTGCCGAACTTTGACCGTTCCAGCCCGGTTGTCCGCTCATTGCAATCGGCGTCCACGAATCACCAAAATCTTCGGAACGGTAAATGGCGTTTTTGGATGATATCAAAACTCTATTGGGCGCTAATTTTGAATTTGCAATTCTTGTTAAAAACGGGGCTAAATTGTTTCCTTTTGGAATACCGGTTACTGACTTCCAGCTTGCCCCTCCGTTAGATGATTTATATATATCGTTGAACTGAGAGGATTCAAGCAATTGACTGGCATCTCCGTAATTCCAAGCAGCTTCAAAACCGTCTCCGCCCGGCGTTGTTGACCATGCGCTGCTTGCAGTAGGATTTATTCCCGACAGCCAGCTTCCGTTATCCTGTGTACCGCCGATATATTTATTTTTATTCGGCATTTTGTCAACGCCGTAAAACTGTGTGGTATTATATCCGTTTAATGTTTTTATAAAAGATGCTCCTTTATTTACCGAATACGTTACACCTCCGTCGTTTCCGTCAAGCAGCCAGAAGCTTTGCGTCCCCGGATCAGTTTTTACAATCGTTAAATTATGGTGATCGGGGTGAACCAAAGACCAGGAATTTGGTCCGCCGAAATCAGCATAAGCATCGGTAATAACGGTTGTGGAAATATTTTTTTGTGTAATCGTACCCCAATTAATTACTATTTTGGATGAAGGTAAATTATTGGCATCAAATGTAGCTCCCAAGGGTAGTTCGGGCCACATGGTAAATATATTTTTATATTGCATTCCGGCATTTACGGCAATATTTGCATCCGGCGTTGTGCTGTAAGTAACGGCGCTGATAAAAGTATATTCTCTGCCTATTCCGCCCGGGGCATTATTTCTATCAAAAAGGTTCCAAGTTCCGTCATTTTGTTCATCTCTGAACGACACCATTAATTGTCTGTTGTTATCCGTATCCCATACTTGGAAAGGTACATCCACGTAATCTTGGTAAGTGTAACTTGTAGCAGGCTGCCCGGGTCCTCCGGGAGTTGTAAACCTGTACGCTTTTTGAGTTAAGCCGGGTCCAAATCTAATTTCTACCGTACTGTAATCCGAAGAAACAATGTTTGTAGAACCTGCGAAATCATCCCCCAAATAAATTTGAGAATTTACCAAACTTAGAAACGATGAAGTATTTATTTCGTCGACTCCGGTAATTTGAGGTGCTGAATTTGAAGTGCCCGCTTGTACGGTTAATTTCATTATATTAACGCCGGCTACGTAGACGGTTGTGGCATCGTAGGGATCGACAGCGATGGCGTTATCGTACCAGCCTTGTCCGCCAAGCCAGTCTTTGTTACCGCCCGGGTCTGCCGAAGGATTCCAAGTAGCACCCGAATTTTCGGAAACATAAAGTGTTGTAGTTCCGTCGCTAAGTTCCGTAGAGGCGTAAATTTTTGAAGTATCGGTAGGTGCAACGGCTATTTCCATCCTTGACGTACCGATTATGCCGGAAGAAGAATTAAACCAGGAATTACCTGCATCATTTGATTTTATAACACCCGCACCGTTTACCGTTGCATATTGAGTTTTAAAATCGCTCGGGTTTGCAACTAAATCTTCAACCGAACTGTTTGTGCTGTATTTTTGTGTCCAGGTGCTGCCTCCGTCGGTTGTTTTCCATATTCCGGAGGTAATATTTGCACCTTTCCAGCCGGCACTTGTGGAAACAACAACAATATCCGGATTAGCAGGGTCGATTATCAACCTTGTAATATTTTGAAAGTCTAAATTTGCCGTACTTGTAAGTTGTGTCCAGGTATTACCTCTATCGGTCGTTTTCCAGATACCGCTTCCCATAACTTGATCCAAGTTGCCGAATCCTTCCCCCGTACCCAGATACATAATGTCGTGGTTGGATTCGGACATTACCAAAACACTTGTGGCTAAAGTTGGAAGCGAAGCCGTTAAATGGGTCCAGCTTGCGCCGGCATCGGTTGTTTTCCAAACACCGCCGCTTACATTACCGACATACCAGGTTTTAAAAGTTGGGTCATCGGGATCTACAACAATTGATCTTGTTCTTCCGCTTACATTACCCGGACCTCTTTCCGTCCAATTTACAACCTTGGTTTTTGCAAGTTTGCTCAAGCCGTATGTGGAATTTAAATTTACGGCTTTCAACAACTCTTTAACTCTGTAGTTTGCAGGATAGCCGGGTTTATCTTCGCCAAAACCTTTTCTGATATCGTTCATATATTTGGCGAACAGATCCGGTCTGTCTTTCTTTAACTTTTTGGTTTTTGTTACCGGCAGAAGGTCGTATGTTTCATATACAATGCTCGTATTAAAAACATCTAAAGTTAAAAACAAAACTGAACCTATTAACAAGAACAAAAAAGCTCCCCAAAAGCTCTTCTTTCGTAGAAAATTTTTCATTGGTGTGCCTCGCACTTTAAGTTGATAATATATTTTATTGTAATTGATAATTCTCGGGTTCGGATAAAGGCAGTTTCTTGTTTAGGCTTATATCATAAATATAGCCGAACATTTTCGAATTCTTTTTAGGATCAACGGAAATAATGCCCGGTCTTTTTAGTACTTGAACTTGAGTGTTGTTTATCCATTCTATTTTATCCGTTCTGCTCTTGTCTTCAAAAATAATTTTTTCATTATTTAAATCATAAATAAAAAACCTCAATTGTGCCGCCCGGCTATCCGTTGTTTGTGCTTCAGTTTTATAACTTACAACAAACGCGGAATCGGGAGAAAATATGTAATTTATATTATCGGTATATTTTTCTTCCGCCGTAGTAATATATTTTGCTTTTTCCGTATTCGTTTTATATCCGTTGTTATAATTGGAACAAGATATGAAAAAAAATGTTATCAAAAATAAAACAATCCCTAATGGGATTTTGTTTTTCAACATAGTTGTATCTACCAAAAAAAATTTGTTGTTATAATAAAAACAGAAGTAGTGATGAATTTGTTTTATTTTTTTATAATATGCAAGTGATTATTTAATTAAATTAATTTGTTGTAATAACTCTTTGGAAATGTCATAGATAGGACTCAATGGAAATGTCGGTAAAAACAGGGCGGTTTTAGGGCGTTTGATAAAAGCCGTGCGGAGATTCATTAGTTAAAACAACAACAAACTTAGTACTGAATTTTTTACTGCTGTTCCAAAAAAAATATTTAGAACGGCGGTTTTTTAAAAATATTTTTAAACGCAAACAATTTTAAAATAATCTTCTTCTTTATGTTTAAAAAAACTTTAATATTATTTTTGCTTCCTTTTTTTATTTCCATTGGGCAGGTAAAAAACAAGACAAACAGTCTTTATCTGCTTGGACAGTCATATATGCGCGGTGCGCAGTATAAAGACGCAAAAGATATATTTGAAAAAATATACAAACAAAATCCCGATAATTACCTTTATTTTAATTCATTAAATCAGGCGTATCTTCAATTAAAAATGTACGATAAATCGTTGGATTTAATTAATAAAAAAATATCAAAAACGCCGAACGACATAAATCTTTACGGTTTGCTGGGTTCCACTTATTATTTATCCGGTAATGAGAAAAAAGCTTTTTCGGTGTGGGACGGAGCGTTAAAAAAGCTCAAACCCAATTACATTAATTACAGAATACTTGCAAACCACGCAATTGAAAGGAGAGCATTCGAGAAAGCGATAGAATATCTGAAAGCGGGAAAGAAAATTGCCAAAGACCCGAAGTATTTTTCGTACGATTTGGGTAATCTTTACTCTTTAACCATGCAGTTCGAGAATGCCGCGAAAGAGTACAGTTCGATTTTAGCCGACGACCCGAAACAATTGAGAACCGTTGAAACAAGAATTTTAAACTATGCAGGCAAGCCGAATGCTCTAAATGCTACAATTAAAGTGGTCAATAATTGGGATGATAAAAGGAACATCGCGTTCAATTTTCTGCTTGCAAAACTGTATCAGGAAAAAGGAGAAGACGAAAAAGCCTTTGAAGAATATTTAAAGATAGAAACTCTGCAAAAATCGGGAGGAAGGCAATTAGCTACATTTGCCAATATTCTTTTAACTCAAAACAAATATTCTCTGGCTGCAAGGGTATTTAAAAAAATTATAAACGATTTCTCCGATTCCCCTTTCATTTCTTCGGCAAAATTGGGTTACACAAAATCTCTGGGAGCAGAATTAAAGGAGAAAATTCTAAAAGCCAGTCCCGTTTGGAAAACTTATTATAAAACCAAAGATCTTTTTCCGCAAAAAACCAACAAGGTTATTTCGGCTTACAGGCAGTTGATTAAAGATTATAAATATTCCGAAATAGGGGCGGAAGCATATTTCAGAATCGGGGAGATTAATTTTAAGATACAAAACAAAATAGATGAAGCCGTTTCAAATTTTTCAGTAATAATTAAAAATTATCCCACTTCAAGATTTGTATCGGATGCTTTTGAATATAGAGGGCGCGCATTTTTAATGAAAGGAGAACTTGAAAAAGCTTATGCCGATTTTGAATTGATGACGAAAGACAGAAGAATTCCGATAGGGATGAAAAACGCAGCTAAATTAAATTTGGCAAAAATAAATTTATATAAAGGTAAATTTAACGATGCCTCGGATTTATTAAGGCAAATAATTAAAAATAAAACGGATAATTCGTCAAATAATGCTTTGGAACTTTCGCTGCTTCTCAACACTACAAAAAGTGATTCGGTTCATTTGCTCAAATTCGCGAAAGCGGATTTGTTTATAACTCAAAATAAATTTGATTCCGCATATTCGTACCTAAAAGACATTTATTCCGATAAAAGTACTTTTTTCGTTTTAAAATCTTTTGCTAAATTCAAATTTGCCCAAATTGAAGTTGCCTTAGATAGCTTAACTTCATCATTGATTACTCTTTCCGAAATAATTAAAGAAGGAAAACGAAACATTTTTGCCGATAAAGCCTTATTTTTAAAAGGTAAAATATATCAGTTTGGCTTTAATAATAAAAAAGATGCAATTAGAATGTATCGGAATTTATTGGAAAAATTTCCAAACTCTATTTACTTTGATAAAGCAAGGAAAGAAATTATAAAATTAAAAAAAATACAGCAATAAAGATGAGTAAAAAAGAAAATCAAAAAATAGTAAAGTGTTCGTTTTGCGGAAGAAACGGCACTGAAGTCGGCAGTATGATTGCCGGTCCCGATGTTTATATCTGTGATATTTGTGTCGGCAGCAGCGTTGATATTTTAAAAAATAATTTAGCGGCTTTTAATAACAAGAGTTCGTCTTCAACAAAAATCCCCAAACCGGAAACCATAAAACATTCTTTGGATGAATATGTTATAGGTCAAGAAAAGGCTAAGAGGACGCTGGCTGTTGCCGTTTATAACCATTATAAGAGAATAAGCAAGAAAAATACTTTTTTTGAACTGGACGATGTTGAAATTGAAAAAAGCAATATACTGATGATCGGGCCTACGGGCGTGGGAAAAACCCTGCTTGCAAAAACCCTTGCCAGAATACTTGAAGTTCCGTTTGCCATTGCCGATGCAACCACATTAACGGAAGCCGGTTATGTAGGCGACGATGTGGAAACCGTTCTTGTTCACTTACTTCAGGCTGCGGATTACAATCTTGAGCGTGCACAAAAAGGAATTGTTTATATAGATGAAATTGACAAGATAGCCCGCAAAAGTGAAAGTACGTCTATTACAAGAGACGTATCCGGCGAAGGAGTACAGCAGGCTCTGTTAAAAATACTTGAAGGCACCGTTGCCGGAGTTCCTCCCAGGGGCGGAAGAAAACATCCCGAACAAAGTCTGATAAATATTGATACAAAAAACATATTATTCATCCTTGGCGGTGCTTTTGCCGGGATTGACAAAATAATTTCGACTCGTTTAAATAAAAACAAGATGGGCTTTTCTGCCGATGTAAAAAAAATTAATATTAACGACGATTATCTTGTTGAACAAACCATGCCGGAAGATTTGCTTCGTTTCGGATTGATACCGGAATTAATCGGAAGGATCCCGGTTGTTGCACCGTTGATTTCGCTTTCAAAAGAAGCATTAAAAAATATTTTAGTGAAGCCGAAAAACGCAATATTAAAACAATACAAGAAGCTTCTGCTGATGGACGGCGTCGAACTGGAATTCGATCCTTACGCAATTGACTCAATAGTTGAAAAAGCAATGGCTCGTAAAACAGGAGCCCGTGCGTTAAGGTCAATAGTTGAAGAATTTATGCTTGATATTATGTACGAATTACCGAAGAAAACAAAGGTGGAAAAGTGCATTATTACAAAAGATGTGGTGGCAAAAGGAAAGCAGCCGATTTTTATAGAACAGGACAGAAAGTCTGCTTGATTTTTTGACGGTATTTCTAATCTATTCAAATAACTCAAATCTTAAATGCTAAAAAGAATTTTAATATTATTTCTTTTCATCCCGTCTTTATTTGCCCAGTCAAAAATTTTGATAAATATGGATTTGAGTCAAACCGACCACTTAAAAGCTTACGGGATTGCATATAATTCTTTGGGCAAAGGATTAAAAGCAGACTGGCTTTTAAATTATAAAGGCGGTTCGTTTTTAATTGATTATACCCGGCAGCTTGCCGATGAATGCAGAATTGAGGGCGTCTCTTTTAATTTATTGAATGCCGTTCAAACAGCCGAAATTTATTCTATCGTCCAGAGCAAGGATAATAATATGAACGTTGTACGGTTGGAAAAAGCACCGCGGATTGCCGTTTACGTTCCCCCGGATTTTCAGCCCTGGGACGATGCGGTGACTCTGGCTCTTGAATATGCAGGAATTCCATACAAAAAAATATGGAACGATGAAATATTAAACGGTGATTTGGCAAAATTTGATTGGCTTCATCTGCACCACGAAGATTTTACGGGACAGTATGGGAAATTCTACGGCAGCTTCAGCAATGCTCAATGGTATATTGATAATCAAATTCTTTACGAAAACGACGCAAAGAAAAACGGTTTTAAAAAAGTTTCCGAAATGATGAAAAAAGTCGCCGAAGTTATAAAAATTTATGTGGGTAACGGCGGTTTCCTTTTTGCAATGGGTTCCGCAGCCGACAGCTACGATATAGCCCTTTCGGCACAAAACGTTGATATTGTTGCAAGCATGTATGACGGAGATGCACCTGACCCCGATGCTCAAAATAAGCTGGACTTTAACAACACTTTGGCTTTTACAAATTTTAAATTGGAAAAAAATCCTTATGTATACGAGTACAGTAATATCGATATTCAACCTTTTGAAATAGGAAACGAAGAAAATGATTATTTTACTCTTTTCGAATTTTCGGCTAAATATGACCCCGTACCTACAATGCTGACGCAAGACCACGTAAATGTAATTAAGGGGTTTATGGGACAAACAACTATGTTCAGAAAAGAAACAATTAAAAAGTCGGTGATAATATTAGCCGAAAGAGAAGGAACCGATCAGGTTAAATACATTCACGGAAATTTCGGCAGAGGCACGTTTACTTTTTACGGCGGACACGATCCGGAAGATTACCGCCACCTTGTAGGTGATCCTCCTACCGATTTATCATTATATAAAAATTCTCCGGGTTACAGATTGATTTTGAACAATGTATTATTCCCCGCGGCAAAAAAGAAGAAACAAAAAACGTAGAGGAATGTAT
>CAZAOG010000106.1:0-9969 GCA_964486645.1 uncultured Ignavibacteriaceae bacterium
TTCTTTTGAAACAGCCTTTTATTAAAATCTACTTTTTCTTTTCAAAAAGAGAATCGGGTAAGTCTATATTTACTTTGTAATTGGTGTAAGTTAAAACCATTTTGCCCTTTATCCCTGATATACTTCTTCTTTTATGCATTGGTCTTATGTCAGTATCTTTCGGAACACCCTTTTTATCGAGATTAAAAGAAAAAATTATTTTTGCGGGCAAAGGGTAATCCAAATTATCGTCATAAATAAAATCCACGTTAAACGTACCGCTTCCTTTAGTGGTTGATTCTAATTTTCTAACAACATTCATGGTCTGATCCACCCAAATTGTAGTCAGCATAACATCGTTATCTTCTTTTAGGGGAATTATTTTTAAAATGGAAAGTTCCCTGCCGTCTATGTTTTCATTTCTGGCAAATACAGCTTTGTATTTACCTTTTAACAAAGAAAAAGGAGAAAAATTAACACCTTGTTTTGGTATCAACGCGAATGAATTTGATTTTATGTGCGTTTTATCCGGCTGTTTGAAAAAGAATTCTACATTCATTTCCGGCACTTTTAACATGTTGGCATTTACTTTAATTTTTACGTCAACTTGATAATCCTTTACGCGTTCAAATTCGGTTTTTAAATTTTTAATTATCTCGTCGGGATTATCGCTTTGTGCCGCAGCCACCGAAAATAAAACAAGTGTTAATAAAATTGTAGTTTTAAATATTCTTCTCATGTTAAAATGTCCTTCTTTTCAAATATATAGGCAGTAATACCGAAAAATACTATAATATGACCCAACAGAACGGAAACAGCTTTTATTATCTCGGCATAATTCAGAGGGTCATCAAAAAACAACCTCCAGGAGAACAGATAATTAGTAAACAAATATGGTTTTATAGTTTGAAAAAAATCTATGGGAATAGCAGAGACAATTGCAAATACAATTATTATTGCCATTGCAGTTACAATAGGTCCAATTGCATTTTCAACAAGAGACGAAAAGAAAAATGTTAAAGCAGCAACCGTACACATACTTAATCCTGCTATAATATATGCTAATATGAACCTCCAAATAATATCATCTTTGGCAAAAATTGTCAGTCCGTTTTGCAGAACGATTAATTCTCCGGAACCGAATAAAAGCAAACCCGTAACTATGCTTAAGACCGCAAGCCAAATTATTAACAAATAGCTGTAAATAAGGCTGGATAAAAATTTTGACAGCACCACTTGAAATCTGGAAACGGGACGTGTCATTAGAATTCTGTAAGTTCCGGCAGTAGCTTCACCGGCAAGCATATCACCTGCAACCAAGGTAATTAAAAAAGGCACATTTACAATGGTGCTGTTTAAAATCAGATATGAAACAAAGTAACCGTTCAGCAAATTACCGACCATAATAAAAGAATCCGATAATTGATTTGTTAGTCCGCTTGCCGCATTTCTTCCGCCTAAAGAAATAGCCAACTGAATAAGAAAAACCAAAAGAGTAACAGCGGCAAAACTGATGTAGGTTCTCCATTTCCGGAAAATTTTAAATAATTCTATATTTATTAAAGTGGTCATTGATTACTCTTTTCGGTAATATTAAGAAAATATTCTTCTAATGAACGAGTAGGAATTACTGCACTAACCGAAATATTTTTTTCAACAAGGAATTTATTCAAGGGGGAAATTTCTTTCTGTTCCAAAACAAAAACAATTTTGTTGTCTATGTTCGAAAATATCTTATCGTTCCAAACAGTACCTTCCAATAAAGATCTTGCAGAATTTTTATCGTCAACTTCAAAGGTTACTTTTAATTTATTTTTATTCAACAATTCACTTACTTTGCCTTCAACCACCTTCTTCCCTTTGTCCAATATTATCATTCTGTTTGCAACAATTTCAATTTCGGACAATATATGAGAAGAAAGAAATATTGTTTTACCTTTTTCCCTGCTGAGCTGTATTAATAAATCTCTAATCTCTTTCATTCCCTGTGGGTCAAGTCCGGTTGTCGGTTCATCTAAAACAATTAAATCCGGGTCGTGCAGAAGTGCCTGTGCAATTCCAAGGCGCTGCTTCATTCCGTGAGAAAATGTTTTTACCTTGCTTTTATATCTTTTCTCAAGTCCAACAAGCTCTAACATTTCCATTATTTTTTTGCGTGAAATTTCCCCCATGCTCAGTCTGCCGAGTATGGAAAGATTTTTATATGCGGTTAGATTTTTATAAAAATCAGGCTTCTCTACAATTGCGCCTACTTTTCTAAGTATATCTTCTCTGTCTGAAATAAGTGATTTACCGAATATTTTTATGGTTCCCGAGGTGGGAGCGATTAGTGAAAGCATCATCCGTATTGTTGTGCTTTTTCCTGCTCCGTTAGGTCCTAAAAATCCGAATACGTCGCCCTTGTAAACCGTTAAATCAAGGTCATTTACGGCGGTCAGACTTTTAAATTTTTTTGTTAAGCCCAGAATTTCTATTACTTTTTCTTCGTTCAATATGGCGTATTCTTTTTAAAAACAAATAATTTTAGATAAAATATAACATATATAAAATATAAATTAAAACTACCAACTTTATAAAAAATATTTTATGAAAGGGTGATTTTGATGATGATTTAACAAGATTACGGATTGATGAAATAATTTTTTAAAATTATTTAAAAATAAATTTGAAATTGTCAAAAAAATTCTCGATGTTAGATAGCAATTCAGTGCCTTTCGGAAAAGAACTAATTAGGGTAATTTTCAATTTCCGTTTGAATGCCTTCTCATTCAAACTAAAAAAATATTTATACTGCTTAATGAAGAATTTTTTAAAATCAATCTACCATTTCAATAATTTTTTTCTAATATTGTGTTCACAAATCATTAAAACCAAGACCAAGCTAACGGAGCAAAAATATGCATATTAACAGACTATTTACTCAAGCAGGTAAAGATCCTTTATCCTCAGTAGAATTTGTTAAAAGAACTTCTGAAATTAAAAATCCTGACGGTACAATTGTTTTCCGCATGGAAAATGTGATGGTACCCTCCACTTGGTCTCAGGTAGCAACCGATATTATCGCTCAAAAATATTTTAGAAAAGCAGGTATTCCGAAACTGGTAAAGAAAAATAAAGAAAAAGATATACCGAACTGGCTTCAAACTTCTTCGCCCGATGTCCAAAGACTCGGACAGTTACCTGAGGATGAAAGATTCTCCCACGAAAATGACGCAAGACAAGTCTTTCATAGATTAGCCGGCTGTTGGACCTACTGGGGATGGAAAGCAAATTATTTTGATACCGAAGAGGATGCAAGAGCATTTTATGACGAATTAATGTATATGTTGGCAAATCAATTTGCTGCACCTAACAGCCCGCAATGGTTTAATACGGGACTCAACTGGGCTTACGGAATTTCCGGACCGCCTCAGGGTCACTATTACGTTGATTATAAAACCGGCAAACTCACTGCTTCTAACGATGCTTATACACATCCGCAGCCTCACGCTTGTTTTATCCAATCGGTAAAAGATGACCTTGTAAACGAAGGCGGCATAATGGACCTATGGGTACGCGAAGCAAGGCTTTTCAAATACGGCTCCGGAACGGGTTCGAATTTTTCCGATATACGCGGCAGTGATGAACCATTAAGCGGCGGCGGAAAGTCTTCCGGTTTAATGTCATTTTTAAAAATCGGCGATAGATCCGCAGGCGCAATAAAATCCGGCGGTACTACAAGAAGAGCCGCAAAAATGGTAACGGTAGATTTGGATCATCCCGACATTGAAGAATTTATAAATTGGAAAGTAGTTGAAGAACAGAAAGTTGCCTCTTTGGTTGCCGGGTCTAAACTTTGCAACTACCATCTTAACGCAATAATGCAGGCTTGTTATGCTGAGCATCCCGAAAACGACAGGTTTAATAAAATAGTTAACCAAAAACTAAAATCTGCCGTGTTGGAAGCCAAAAAAGTAAACATCCCGAATAATTATATCGATCGTGTAATTCAACTTGCAAAACTCGGTTTTAAATCAATTGAATTTCCTATTTATGACACTGACTGGAATTCGGAAGCATATTATACGGTTGCCGGACAAAACTCAAATAACTCTATAAGAGTAACAAATAAATTTATGACTGCCGTTTTAAAAGACGGCGATTGGGAATTGTTCTGGAGAATAGAAAAAAGAAAAGCAAAAGAAGAAAACAGAATTCCCAAACCTTGCAAGTCAATAAAAGCCAGAGAACTGTGGGATCAAATAGCCTATGCAGCTTGGTCCTGCGCAGATCCGGGCATCCAATACCATACTACAATAAATGAGTGGCATACTTGTCCCGAAGGCGGAGAGATTAAAGCTTCTAACCCTTGCAGCGAATACATGTTTTTGGACGATACGGCTTGCAACTTGGCATCAATGAACCTCGTTAAATATTACGATAAAAAAGCCGACAAATTTAATATAAAAGTTTTCAGACACGCTACCAGATTATGGACGATCGTACTGGAAGTGAGCGTGCTTATGGCTCAATTCCCGAGCAAAAAAATTGCACAACTAAGCTATGACTACCGGACGCTGGGCTTGGGTTACGCAAATCTTGGTTCGCTTCTTATGCTGCAGGGAATTCCTTACGACAGCAACGAAGCTTTTGCAATTTGCGGTGCAATCACATCAATTATGCATATGTCTGCTTACGCAGCATCTGCCGAAATGGCAAAAGACTTGGGTACATTTGCCAAATACGAAGAAAACAAAACTCACATGCTTAGAGTAATAAGAAATCACAGAAGAGCGGCATACAATGTGCCCAAAGAAGAATATGAAAAACTAAGCATTTTTCCGATGGGCATAAATCCTAATTACTGTCCGTCCGATTTATTAAAAGCAGCAAGAGAAGACGCCGACAGGGCTTTAGAATTGGGAACTAAATACGGATACAGAAACGCACAGGTTACCGTAATTGCCCCAACCGGCACAATAGGTTTGGTTATGGATTGCGACACAACCGGCGTGGAACCCGATTTTTCTCTTGTAAAATTTAAAAAACTTGCCGGCGGCGGTTACTTTAAAATTATTAATCAATCTATTCCGCATGCTCTAAAAAAATTGGGTTACAACCAAGACCAGATAAACGAAATTGTAAAATACGCGAAGGGTTCGGGAAGTTTGGAAGGCTGCCCGTATATAAATCCTGAAACCCTGAAAGCAAAAGGATTTACGGATGCCTTAATTGATAAAATTGAAAAAGCTTTACCCTCTGCTTTTGATCTAAGTTTTGTTTTTAACTCCTTTACGGTAGGCAAAACTTTTATGATTGAAAAATTAGGTATTGACAAAGATGATATTGAAGATTTCAATTTTAATCTTTTATCCGAATTAGGATTTTCAAAACAGGAAATTGCTTCCGCTAACGATTATGTTTGCGGTACAATGACAATTGAAGGCGCTCCGTTTTTAGATGTAAAACATTATCCGATTTTCGATTGTGCGAACAAATGCGGTAAAAAAGGAACCAGATTCATTCGCGCATCCGCACACATAAAAATGATGGCTGCTGCACAACCGTTTATTTCGGGTGCTATTTCCAAAACAATAAATCTACCGAATAACGCTAACGTAGAAAACATCAAGAAAGCATATATGGAATCGTGGAAATTAGGAATAAAAGCAAATGCGCTATACAGAGACGGTTCTAAATTATCACAGCCTTTAAACACAATAAGCGATGAAGAAATAGAAGAACTTCTGGTGGCTAAAGAAAATAACGATATTGTTAAATTGGCAGAAAATATTATGTACCGATATATTGCCAAGAGACAAAAATTGCCGGACAGAAGAACCGGCTACACCCAAAAAGCAAAAATTAACGGACAATCGGTTTATATAAGAACCGGAGAATACGATAACGGTCAACTCGGTGAAATATTTATTGATATGCACAGAGAAGGCGCTGCATTTAGAAGTCTGCTCAACTGCTTTGCCATATCCATATCATTAGGATTGCAGCACGGTGTACCGTTGGATGAATTTGTCGATGCCTTTGTTTTTACACGCTTTGATCCAAGCGGTATTGTAACCGGAAATGATAAAATTAAAATGACAACTTCCGTAATCGACTATATTTTCAGAGAACTTGCAGTTACATACCTTGGCAGGGATGACCTTGCACACGTTGCACCCCACGAAGTTGAACGAAAAGCATCTCCCGGAATTGTTAAAAACTTAACGGATGACAGCGACGACAGAACCACGTTTACCAAAGAAGAAAAGAAAGTAATTTTAGACAGGGAAGGTACATCGGCCAAAGAACATATTACAAAGAGTATTAAAAATATTTCGTCTCAAAATAAAGAGACCTCAACTTTAACCTCGAAAGTTAAAACCGCAATCGAGCAGGGTTATACGGGCGATATTTGTATCGAATGCCAAAGTATGACCATGGTTAGAAACGGCACGTGTTTAAAATGTATGACTTGCGGCTCTACGTCAGGCTGCAGTTGACAGGAAATTAAGAGTTGGTAGATTTTAAAATCTACCGACTCTTCTTCCTCCCATAAAACGGCTTTCATAATAAGAAGAATTAATTGAAGATATTGTTACTCCTTTTGAAGTGCTTGCGTGGGCAAAAAGATTATCTCCCAAATAAATACCGACGTGTCCTGGTTTAACCGTTCTTCTTGTATCGAAAAAAACAAGGTCACCGAATTTTAATGCATTTATTTCATCAATATTTTTGCCTTCACTATATTGCCCTCCGGCGGTTCTATTTAAGTTTACAGAAAGGACGTTTTTAAACATCGTTTGAGTAAAAGCCGAACAGTCGATTCCGTTCTTGGAATTACCGCCGAATTTATAAGGGGTATTCATATATTTGATTATTTCCATCAGCATTTTTTCTTTTGATCTTGCATTTCCCGCAGTTCGATATTCCGGGGATTTAATCTTTGCAACAAGATTGTTGATGTTCACCGGTGTGCCGTCAGCCGGCGCCATATCGGGATCATCGGAAAGAATTTCGATATTACTTTTTGTGTTATTCTCTTTGGTTTTATTATATCTTGAAGAATTAGAACCGGCAGCACACCCCGAATACAAGAATATACTTACAAGGTAAATGGAAAACAGTAAGAATAAATTGTACTTCTTGTTTTTACCCCAAGTAGGCTCTAAGGTTCTTGCTTCTTGATGCATGCCTTAATCTGCGGATTGCTTTTTCTTTTATTTGTCTTACTCTCTCCCTGGTCAAGTTAAATCTCTCGCCTATTTCTTCTAAAGTTAACGAGTGTTCTTTTTTCAAACCGAAATACAGTTTGATAACTTCTGCCTCGCGTTCGGACAAAGTAGACAAGGCTCTGTCGATTTCCGATTTTAAGGATTCATTCATCAGCGTATTATCGGGCTCGGGCTGATGTTCGTTTTCTATTACGTCAAGCAGACTGTTATTATCGCCCTGAGCAAAGGGAGCGTCAACCGAAACGTGCCGTCCCGAAATTTTTAAAGTATCGGATACTTCGCTAATATCCATTTCAAGTTCGTTTGCCAATTCCGACGCACTCGGTTCCCTTTCAAATTCCTGTTCAAGATTGCTGTATGCTTTACCAATTTTATTTAACGCTCCAACCCGGTTAAGCGGTAATCTGACTATCCTTGATTGTTCCGCTAAAGCCTGAAGAATGGATTGTCTGATCCACCAGACGGCATACGATATGAATTTGAATCCCCTTGTTTCGTCAAATCTTTTTGCGGCTTTAATCAGTCCCAGATTCCCCTCGTTTATCAGGTCCCCCAAAGAAAGCCCTTGGTTTTGATATTGCTTGGCAACACTGACTACAAACCTTAAATTTGCTTTGGTTAGTAATTCTAAAGCAGTTTGATTCCCTTTTTTAATTTCAATAGCAAGTTCGATTTCCTGTTCAGGGGTTAAAAGGTCTACCTTGCCGATTTCTTGTAAATATTTGTCAAGCGATTGGCTTTCTCGGTTTGTAAATTGTTTTGTAATTCTCAAAAATATTCCCTCGGATATTTTTAATTATTTATTGTGTCTACTATTCCGACAATAGATGCGTCTACCGGAGCCATATCTACAGGTAAAGGAATTACAGCCTCGGAAGCGGTTATATAAAAGATAGTTTCTCCGGTACCTGCGCCTACAGTATCAATAGCAATTATCGGTTCACCAACATTTTCCTGCTTGGCGTTTATGGGTTGAACAAAAAGCATTTTGAAATTTTTTAATGTTTCATACTTTCTTGTTGCCCAAACATTGCCTATTACTTTACCTAAAAACAATTTTATACTTTTAAATTATTATTGTTGAAAAGAACTTTTCAGTTCTCCTGTTGCTCTAAAAAATCTTTAAGCGGAACATCAAGTTTATCTACTATAGCCATTATAACAGCATCGACAGGTTTATTTTGTGTGAAATGTGTTTGTCGGGATGAACTACCGGTTGCAACAAGTACTATTTCTCCCTCGCCTGCACCAACGCTGTCAACCGCTACCAAAAAATTATCTTTCTCGTTTAAATCAAGGTCTAAGTGACGAACTATTAAAAATTTTGCTCCCACAAGATTTTCATCTTTGCGCGTAGACCATACTGTACCGATTACTTTTCCTAAAAACAATTATTATACTCTTACTTTATCAATTTTTAAATCTTATTAGCGTTAAATTTAGTCTGATGAATATTAAAATACAAGCTTATTTTTTATAATCATCAAATTGATTTTAAAAAACTTTTACCCTTTAAATTATTATCAATTGAAAAAAAATCGGCAACGGTTTTGCCGACGTCAGAAAATGTTTCTCTTACACCCAGATTATTCCCTTTTGAATTCTTATTAAATACAATTAAGGGTACAAATTCGCGGCTGTGGTCTGTACTTGGGGTAGTGGGGTCATTGCCGTGATCAGCCGTGATAAGTATGATGTCGTTTTCGTCAAGCCGCGATAAAAACGAAGGCAGAAATTTGTCGAATTCTTTCAGCGCATCGTAAAATCCTTGCGGATTGTTTCTATGTCCGTAATAAACATCAAAATCAACCAGGTTGGTAAAAATAAGACTGTTAGATACTTTTGATGTGTATTCAATTAATTTTTCACAGCCTTCGGCGTTCGATTTGGTTTTTTCTTTAACGCTTATTCCTCGATAGTTAAAAAGATCATTCACTTTTCCGATTGCAACTGTGGTGATTTTGTTTTTTTGCAAATAATCCAAAATCGTATCTTCGGGCGGCGCCAGTGAAAAATCTTTTCTGTTTGTTGTTCTTGTGTAATTTCCCGATTTTCCTAAAAACGGTCTTGCTATTACACGACCGACAACCAACGGCTCGGTTAATACTTCTTCCCTTGTAATCGAACATATTGCGAATAATCTTTCCGGCGGAATAACTTCCTCGTGTGCGGCAATTTGAAAAACCGAATCGGCCGAAGTATAAATTATCGGATAGCCGGTAGCAACGTGTTCATCGCCCAATTCTTTTATTATTTCCGTGCCCGATGCTGCTTTGTTCCCCAGGAATCCCTTGCATCCGGTTTTTTCTAAAAATTTATCGGTTATTTCTTTGGGAAAACCATCGGGGAAATACGAAAAATCGGTATCAACGTATAAACCTGAAATTTCCCAATGACCGGTGGTTGAATCTTTTCCCTTAGATATCTCTTTCATCTTACCGAAAGAAGCCATGGGATTTTCTGTCCTGCTCACGCCTTTAATGTTCCCAATATTTCCCAATCCCATTTTTTCAAGATTCGGTAAATTTAATCCGCCGACTTTATCGGCTATGTTTGAAAGAGTATTGCTTCCTATATCTCCGTAATCCCCGGCGTCGGGTAATTCGCCAACTCCCACACCGTCAAGAATAATAATAAAAAAGTTTTTCATAATTTTTTTAAAAAGTTTTTATTTTTTTGATTTTCAAAAATTTGTTGATACAAAATTTATTTCAGAAGTATGAATGCATGATTGAATGATTGCAAGGGTTCAATTTATTATTTTTCATTCATCCAA
>CAZAOG010000107.1:0-9864 GCA_964486645.1 uncultured Ignavibacteriaceae bacterium
GGATCAGCATACAATGGCGGAGGATTACCTATATAAAAGTTGTAAACTGGATCCTCTTCATCTTCTCGATATGCACCTCTTGTTATATAAGGTAATTGCCAAGGTCCTCCATCATCTCCTGGAAAATCAATATGAAGATGATTTTGTAGCACAGGAATATCATATCCTAAATTTAATTTAAGTAAATTATATGCTTCTATTGTAATGTATTGATGTGTTTCCTTGCTATGGCCATATGAAACAACATTCATGATTAAAAAAAAATTAATATAATCTTTTTCATAATTGCTCCTTTATTGTTTAAAATGAAATACCAAACCCTATTCCCCCTGATAATTTGAATTTTGAATTCTCAGGATTAAAAAATGGGGTGATAGAAACTTTAAAAATAAATCCTTTATTTATTCTCTTAAATCCAAATGTAGATGTAATTAGAACGGAACTATGACTTTCAAAAAATTTGCTTAATCCCATATGTGAATAGGGCAATATCCCCACACCAATTTCAATTGGTATCTCAAAAGAATAATTTATTAATAATGGATATGTTAGTCCGTCAAAAATCCTTGTTCCAAAACCAACCCGCAAACTTAAATTATCAGAAATATATCTCTCATAATTAAGGGATAGAAACAAACCATTACCAGCTATTTCAAGGAATAATAAATTTTCTTTTTTCACTGTTTTTGTTTGCTTTGTGGAGTCGTCTTTAATCGGGTAAGCGGGTAAAGCAAATGTTGAAAATGAATTAAAAATTATAATAATACTTATAAATATTATTTTTTTCATTATTTCCCTGCTTTAATATTTAAAATGTTTAGAGTTTCATTGAGATTATTTAAAAATAAAAAACCTTCAAGGATTTAAGAAAACCTTGAAGGTTGTAAAAACTTATAGTTAAAAGATAATAAAGAAATATAATTTTTATATAATGTCATTCCCTCCGACCCCGTATACATTATTAATGTTTTATTGCTTTAAACTTATAAAAAAAAACATAAAGTCAAGGCTTTTAAAAATAATAATATATGGGCTCAGAGGATTAATGGGAGGCAAAAAATAAGGTTTAGTTAGCTTTGTAGAAAACAAGTATTATTAAATGGTATATACTAAATATAGTTTAATAAACTTTTGAATAGGTATAAAGTCAAACTTAGTTGATATTCCAGTGATTGTTTTTTTTAACCAATCGAGATTTTTTCTACGGTTATTTGTATCTTTTATGTGAGACCCCTTTTTAGTTTTTTTTGTTTTGTTAAACATAATTTACTAAATATCAGGGAGTCTCTCTTTTTTTATTTTCAAATAAGAATGAATATACACCAAATTACAAACAGATTGCCTTTTATGATATTGCTTTTGTAATTTTTTATACATTAACAATAATTAAAAGCAAATAAATAAATTTAAATTGCCGACACATTATTAAGGGCTTTCGAGAACTTAAAATTGTCACTCTGAACTGATTTCAGAGTCTTTATTTTATAACAATTTCGTAAATTTAGACCCCGAAACAAGCCTGCCTTGAAGGCAGACAGGTTCGGGGCAAGGTGTGACAGCCGTAAAAAATAATTAAGGACACGAATCTTTTTGGTCGTTGTTTTTAGATCTTTAATGTTGTCTAATTGGCTTTTAGCAGAGTGATAATACATTCTTTTAACAGACTGAATTTATTTTCAACATAATATTCTCTTTCATCGGCTTCTAAAAGAGAACCCAGGGTAACTTTAAAATCTTTCTCTTTAAATGAATTAATTATTTTTAGTAAATTGTCAAGAGTTTCCTTTTCTGCTTTAATTTGAATTCCACGTTTATATAAAAAATCAATGTCATAACAGTCACGTATAATTTTTCTGGATAGAAAAGCTGAAATTTTGTTCTTCATCATTTGTTCAAGGGTCAAACCATTTAATTGTATCTGCTTAATTGTAAACCGTGAGAAAGCTATCTTTTTCTCCCACTGAAAATCAGTTTGATTTTTTCTTATTTCGATTTTTAAACTTCTTTTAGAAGATGGGGTTTTTATCTGAAATACAAGCGTATGGAATTTGTTTTGTGAATCAATTATTGAATATTTTTGTTGGAATATACCAACAAGCAATTTAAAAATAATTTTTTCATCAACACTTTCTTTAAGCCAGAAATCAAGATCCGTAGAATAGCGGTTTAGATTATGGCAAAGACGCAACATTGTTCCACCCCCGAAATATAACTTATGCAATACATTATGAGAATTGAGCAGATCCAGGGTTTCAATTTCTAAAATTTCTAAAGCTTGTAAGTCTTTATTAATTTTTGCCATAATGTTTTTGCCGTTTTGTTGGTTTTTGTTAAATATTTTTCTGTTTGTCGTTTGTTAAATTTTTCAAAATCCACTGCTTCAAAATCTGCCTTGTATCTGCCAATAGCAGTTAAATAGATTAAATCCGCCAGCGCTTTTTCCGGATGAGCAATAAAAAAATTTTCTTTTTTTAAGAATCCGAAATAGAAATCTTTTTTTAAAAGCGAGTAGTAGAAATTTATATTTTCAATAATTGTTTCCTTAGTCCGTTTTAACGCGATAGATTCCACAAAATTCGGAGTCTGTTGCGTGGTTAAGTTATAATAACTCAATGCAGTTGTAAGTGATATATAGCTTGGTGTTTGAATTAAATTTGCTATTGAAAAGATTTGTTCTTCGCTTAGTGTCTTAAAATTTTGTGGAAGTATGTATAAATCTCTTTTTATTCTTATTAATAATTTAGATTTTGTATATCTTGAAGCCGTTACCTGTGCTGATTCTTTTGTAATACCTAATAGGCGTCTTATATCGTCTCCCGTAAAAAGAATTTTATCAATATTTTGAAGTTTAGCTAAATTCATAAATACAAATATAAAACATTTTTGTTAAATATCTATCTTTAGCTAAATGGAAAAAATAATCTAATTTTTCAAACGAAGATAAATAATTTTTATATAATCAAATGAAAATCATATAGGAGATAAAGAGCATTAACAAAGAAAATAATGCCTGTAGTTTCATAATTAAATAGTTTGCTTTTTATAATATTACTTTTGTAATTTTTCATCTATTAACAATAATTAAAAGCAAATAAATAAATTTAAATTAATGTTGCGTTATTAAGGGCTTCTGAGAACTTAAAATTGTCACTCTGAACTGATTTCAGAGTCTTTGTTTTATAACAATTTCGTAAAGTTAGATACTGAAACAAGCCTGACTTGACGGCAGACAAGTTCTGGATGACAATTTTCAGATAGACTTAAAAAAATTGTAAAAACGTATAAATAAATGAAAGAAAAAGAATATTTTTCGTCCAGGTGGGCGCTGATAATAGCCACCATCGGTATTGCCGTAGGTACCGGAAACATCTGGCGTTTTTCAAGAGTTGTAGCTCAAAACGGAGGCGGTTCTTTTTTAATTCCCTGGGTTATTTTTCTTTTTATCTGGTCGGTGCCTTTAATTATTGCCGAGTTTGCCCTCGGTAAATCAACAAGATTCGGTCCCGTGGGTGCAATAGCAAAAACAGCGGGAAATAAATTCACTTGGATGGGCGCCTTTATCGTTTTTGTTTCTACTGCCATTATGTTTTATTATTCCGTTGTTACTGGCTGGAGTTTAAGGTATTTTATTTCGGCAGTAAGCGGAAACTTATTTAATGCAACGGACCAACTGGCATATTGGAATGAGTTTTCATCGGGCTACCAACCCTTGCTTTTTCATTTTATCTCAATGCTTTTGGTCGGGGTTATAATTTATAAAGGCGTAACAAAAGGAATAGAAAAAGCAACCAAGATTTTGGTGCCGTCATTAATTATAATTTTAATTATTCTTTTCTTCCGCGCTGTAACCTTGGATAACGCAATTGAAGGTATTAAATATTTCTTTACACCGGAAATGGATAAAATTCTCGATTATAAAGTTTGGTTAAACGCGCTTACTCAAAATGCCTGGGATACAGGCGCCGGCTGGGGATTAATATTAACCTATGCCGTTTACATGAAAAAGAAAGAAGACATTTCATTAAACGCGGCTTTAATAGGTTTCGGCAATAATACCGTTTCCCTGTTGGCGGGAATTACAATATTTTCAACTGTTTTTGCTTTAAGCCTGTCTCCCGGTCAGGCAGGCTCAGCTGATGCAATGAATCAAATAACACAGCCCGGACCGGCAAACACGGGGCTTACGTTTATTTATCTTCCACAGCTTTTCGCGAATATTTCTTCAAGCTATTTGATAAATGTTTTCTTTGCTTCTATCTTTTTTCTTGCATTGTTTTTTGCAGCCGTAACATCTCTTATGTCGATGGTGGAACTTGCCACAAGAACTTTTATGGATTTCGGTTTTGAGAGGAAGTCGGCTATAATTGTTGTTGCCGCAGTCGGTTTTTTACTCGGCGTTCCTTCGGCTCTCAGCTTGGACTTTTTTACGAATCAAGATTGGGTGTGGGGGGTCGGACTAATTCTTAGCGGCGCATTTATTTCATTTTCAATTATACGCTACGGCGTTGACAAATTCAGAACGGAAATCATTAATGGATTCGGCAGCGATATTAAAATAGGGAAATGGTATAATTTTGTAATAGGAATACTTATTCCAATACAGGTTGTAATTTTAATTTCCTGGTGGCTTACGTCCTCGCTTTCTTGGGACCCCGAATGGTGGAATCCCTTTCACTCCGCTAATTTAGGAACAGCCATAATTCAATGGGCTATTGTTATTAGTATATTTATTCTGCTGAATAAAATAATGGTTTCAAAACTAAGAAAGGAAGGTTAATATGAGTGTTCTTTCTATTATAACCATGGTATTAATTTTAGGGGTTGTGTGGGGCGGCTTTACCTTTTTTCTGCTTAAAGCAATGAAATTTGAAAAAACGAAAAATAAAAATTAGTCGATATGCCTATACCAATATTATCAATAAAAAATGAAATAAAAAAAGGGGTGATTAAACCTGTATATTTTTTATGCGGTGAAGATACTTACAGCATTAATATAGCTTTACAAATTTTAGTGGAAAAAATTGAAACGGAAATCACCTCTGAGTTTGATAAAGAAACTTATCACGGAAAAGAAGTTACGCTTAAAAACATTCTTTCAAACGCCTCTACTTTTCCTTTCGGTTCTAAAAAGAAACTAATTATTCTAAAAGAATTTGAAGAGGTAAAAGATAAAAAAGAGCTGAAAAATTACGCGTCTTCGCCATCGGATTTTACGGTTTTAGTTATAATATACCATGGTTCACTTCCTAAAAAATCAAGCGAACCATTTAAAACATTAGACAATCAAAATTTTCTTTACGAAGCAAAAGTATTGAAGGGTAAATATCTTTTATCCTGGCTGTCATCGTTTGCGGAATCAAAAAACAAAATCTTAAATAATATAAACGCGCAGCTCTTAGTTGATTTAGCGGGTGAAAATAGAGAATTGCTTGAAGCACAGCTTGAAAAAATATTTACCTATCTTGATGAAAGAACCGAAATAACTTTTGAGGATATTAAAAAACTTGCCGTTGCGTCTAAGGAGTTTTCAATTTTCGACCTTCAGGATGCCGTTGCCAAAAAAGACAAACAGAAAACTTTAACAATTGTATTTAATATGTTGGATAAAGGTAAGGAGCTTTCGGAAATATTAAATTATTTTACAAGATATTTTATAACCGTATCACGAGTATTCGAATTGGACAGAGATAAAGTTTCTCAGGCGGAGGGCGCCAAAATATTGGGTATTCATCCGTTTTATTATTTAAAATGCAGGGAGCTAAGAAAGTATTATTCCGATAAGAACTTATTGAACGTATCGAGAGCATTGTTGAAAACCGATATTGCAATTAAAACAACAAACAGTGATAAAAAAACATTAGCCGTAATGCTTTTTGCGGAGATGTTTCAATCTTAAAAGTTTTTTTGAACATTATTTGTTATTTGTACTCATTAACGTTAAAAAAACTTTGTTTTTAGATTTTAACAAAAAATAAGTAATTTATTGTCCAATACAGGAAACTTTTTTAATAACATAAAGTAAAATATAATTGACCGAGAAAAATTTTAACGATTTAACGGACGAAGAGCTTATTGTTGAATTTCAAAACAACAATACAATTGCTGCTTTTGAAATTCTTGTTAAGAGGTATAAAAACCCTCTTATGAATTATGTTTTTAGATTTCTTGGTGATTACGAAGCTTGTACCGACGTAGTTCAGGAAACTATGATTAAAGTTTACAGGTACAAAGATTCGTATCAGTCGATTGCCAAATTCTCTACTTGGATATACACTATTGCCGGCAATTTAGCTAAAACCGAACTACAGAAACAAAAACGCCGTAAAATGTTTTCTATTAACGCTTACGGAAAAGACAACGATGAGAATTATGAAATACCCGATGAAAGTTACAGACCGGATGTAGAAACCGACGGTGAAATAAAGAATGAAATAATTCAAAAGGCTATTTTAAAAGTTTCTGCCGCATACAGACAGGCGGTAATTTTAAGAGATATTCAGGAATTGTCATACGAAGAAATTTCCGAAATAATGAACATTACCGTAGGAACGGTAAAATCAAGAATAAATCGAGGGAGAGCACAACTTCAACAATTGTTAAAACATATTTACAAGGATTAGTTAAAAAATGAAAAATTTTGAAGATGACTCCAAATATGACGGAGTCAAAAAGGTTTTACGAAACCTTAATAAAATTGAAGCCCCGCCAAATTTTGAGCAAAAATTGTTCGACAGAATTTCTCAGGGTTTTTCTGAAAAAGAATTAAGCTTTATAGATAAATTGTTCCTGCCTTCACGTCTTCTTCCTTCGGTCGGTCTGGCTCTGACAATCGTTTTGATTTTTTTCCTGACAAATATTTTTATTCCCTCTAACGACGAGAATCCTTTATTAGCTAATCCAAGAGTAAGGGTTGATGTTATCTCAGCCAACAATTTGTCCGTAAAACATAAAAAGGTTGAAAACAAAACAAAATTAAATAAAAAGAACGGGAATTTTGATTTAGCGGAAATTGATAAATTAAAAAGAAAGCCGAATAACAACAATTCAACCAATGACCCTAATTTGGGAATTAGGATTACCGGTAAACCAAACACAAGTAATTACTATAACGGAAGCACTCTTACTTCGGTGTCTCCAAATGGTTTTATAAACAAACGAGGATTAGATTATAAGCTGATTTATTTACAACGGCTTCAAAGAGCACAAATCGAACAAATGAGAAAAAGAATTGAAGAAATGATGAGAAACAGTCAAAGATAACGGATTACAATTTATTTTTCTCTAAAAAAATTCAAGCGGAAATTTGTAAATAATTTTGGGGTAATTTCCACACAACCCCCGAAAAGAGTGATTAAAAAAGAAATATTTTACTCTGCTGTCCAAAATAAAATAAGTAGTTAAGAATACTCAATAAATTGAAGAGATTCGGCTGTCTATAAAAAAGTACCCCTTGTTTCTAATATATAAGCGATTGGTTTGTTGTCTTTAGAGAAGCGAATCAGCGATTCGCTTTACAAAATCCTTACCGTTTTTCAATGTATTGGAAAAGAAGTTCGGTAAATTTTAAATATGAGTTAAATTGTTTTTTTTATAAATTCATATTCACATTTAAATTATATTTGTTGATTATATGAGCGCAGAAAACAAAAGACCGAAATGGGACGAGTACTTTTTGAAACTTGCAATGCTCGCATCCGAAAGATCGACCTGCCCGCGGATGCACTGCGGATGCGTTTTGGTTAAGGACAGGTTTGTGCTTGCAACAGGCTATAACGGCTCGCTTCCCAATCAGCCTCACTGCGACGAAGTCGGCTGTTTAATTGTAGATAACCATTGCGTAAGGACAAATCACGCCGAAATAAACGCTTTGGTTCAGGCGGTTGTGCACGGAATTTCGATAAAGGGAGCGGCGGCGTACATTACAAATATGTCGTGTACAGCCTGCTCAAAAGCACTTATAGCGGCGGGTATAAAAAGAGTGGTTGTTTTTTCCGATTTTCACGACACGCTTGCAACAAAGTTTTACAACGAATCAGGTGTTGAAATTACCAAATTAAAAATGCCGGACAGACGGATAAAATACAATTTGGAAAGCTACTCTTCGGCTAAAAAAACGAAGAATTCAAAGTAAAAAGAAACCCGTTTTTTAAAAAAACCGATCATTCCACATACACGGCAGTGCCGTAAACCAAAATTTCGGCGGCACTTGCCATTATGTAGCTTGTAGAAAATCTGCAGTCCACAACGGCATTAGCGCCCAACGCTTTAGCTTCCTCTATCATTCTGTCAATCGATTGCTCTCTTGATTCAGCCATTAACTTCGTATATTCCTGTATTTCCCCGCCGATGATATTTTTGAAAAAAGCAAGTATATCTTTACCGATATTTCTTGCCCGTATAGTATTTCCCTTAACGGCGCCGAATGTTTTTTTAATTTCTTTTCCTGCAATTGTAGAAGAAGTTGTTACTATCATCTTTGTACCTCCTTGTATTTATCGTTTTTAGAAGTTTTAAACTTTTCTCTTAACAGTGACCAAAGCAGAACCAAAACACCGAAAATCAATACACCTACGGCAACTTTAACAAACGGCGGAGTGTGGGTATCGTTTATCATACTTTGAACCATTTCGTAGCTTGAGTAACCGAAAATAACAAGCAGTCCCAAAGAAATGGCAATCCAGGCAATACCGCGCTCAAGCCTGTTGTAAATGCCGAGCCAGTAATCGTCCCAAATCTCTTTTGAAGGATTTTTTAGTTTCATTTTTGATAACACCTCCTTGACTTTTTTTTGTTCGTCAATTTCTTTTTTTAATTCAGGTGAATTTTGAATGATTTTATCAAATTCTATCGATTCATCTTCACTTAAATCATTTTCAAGGTATTTTTCCATTAAATATAGTGTTCTCTCGTTCATACAAACTCTTTGTGTAAAATTTTACTCAGTTCTTTTCTTGCGTAAAATAAGCGTGACATTACCGAACCTGCGGGAATTTCCAACAGCTCGGATATTTCATTATAGCTTTTCCCTTCAAATTCTTTTAGAATAATTATCTCTCTTTTTTCAAAACTTAGTTTATTAAGTGCTTTTTCAACTTGTGTTTTAATTTCTTTCGTTTCCAATTTTTCCAACGGATTTTGGGAGCCGTCTTCTTCGTTTTTTATTTCAAGATAGCTTTCTTCTTTTTTGTTTTTTTTATTTCTGATAGCATTCAAACAATGATTTTTTAGAATCTTGTAATACCAGGTGAAAAAATTTTTATCCCTTTCGTATTTATTAAAATTTCCGTATGCCTTAATGAACGCTTCCTGCGAAGCATCCTTTGCCAGATCGTGGGAGCCTAAAAATCCCAAAGCGGTATAATATGCTCGTTTCATATATTTTTTTACGAGTCTTTCAAATTCGGCTTTCTGCGGTTTTGAAAGAACGTGGCTTTTATCAATTTTACTCATCGGTCTGTTTGTTATACACTTGGAATAAAGTTTTATTCAAAATTAGATAAAATTTCGGGGAATCTATACAGGTCGGAAAAAAAATATCCTCCGAAGTTATTTTATAACAACGGAGGATTAAAATAGACTTTAAATATTTACGCAGCAGAACTTAAAAGTTCTTCGTCAACAACTTTCTTTAACGTTTCTTTGGGTAATGCGCCTACTGCCATTTGGGGCTGCCCTTGTTTGGGTACAAATAAAAGCGAAGGTATGCTTTTAATACCGAAGGCTCCGCCGAGTTCCTGTTCTTCATCAGTATTAACTTTATAAAAATTAACCTTGCCTTTATATTCTTCGGATAGTTCTTCAATTATCGGACCTACAACCTTGCAGGGTCCGCACCATGGCGCCCAGAAATCAATTACGCAGGGC
>CAZAOG010000108.1:0-9579 GCA_964486645.1 uncultured Ignavibacteriaceae bacterium
CTTTCATAGAACGCTTTGAATATGGTGCGTTTGGCATTTCTACGCTCCAAATTTTCAGGTTTACACTATGTTTATTTATTCCTATCTTCTTCATTTTTTGCACTATCAGCCAAGTGCACTATATTTGTTGTTGTGCGTTCGTGCTTTATTTCATTACATCATATTCGATAGTTGAAATTTTTCCTTTAAAATATTCAAAATCACCGTCCTTTAAATGCCACATTACCTTTAGCTTACTCGGAAATTTCATCCCATCTTTTTCAACATAATTATCTATCACAATTGACCATGGTATGTTTTTGTATGTCCCATCTTTTTCTGCAAAATATCTGTCTTCTGTGTAAAAACTATTCATTTGTCCTTTATCAGAAAAATTAAAAGTACCACCTACAGTAATGTCATTATATGTTAATGTTGCTTTAGCATTGTTATTATCAACAGTATCCCATTTTATATAATCTTGTAATGCGTAGGTTGGAATAATAGCTATCTCGGATAAAATTGTAACTAAGCCGGATTTGTCCATCTCAACACCTTTGGCATCTGCTATTGTAAATAAATTTAAGAGTTTAATAAGCATATTTCCTTTTCCATCTTGGTACTTATCCCGTGCTTCAAAAGGGAAAATCCCTAATATTTTGTTTTGCAGATAAACAATTCTCGTCGGTTCAATCACCGAATTATATTGAAGGCAACTCAGTCGCATCCATTTTTTATTTTGTGCTGTTTTAAAATCAATATCTTTCCATTCTGTTTTTGCATTAACCATTTTCACTTTACCTATATAACCACAATATCTAAAATATCTCTGAACAGGTTTTGGTAAGGTTAAAATGTCTTTTTCTCTTATGATGTCTTTGGGATAATCAGAAATGTTTGCCATATCAGTTTTAATTTCCGATAAATAAAGATTTTTAAGTGAGTTGCCGATTTTTGTCATAATTACTCCCATTGTTTCTTATTCTCTAATTCATATACAAACCTTACAATTCCATTATAGTCGATCTCCGATATGCTTTCCTTAGAACCCGAAATTTTCTTGACAAGAATTCTCTCAAAAATAAATCATCTTATTTAAATTATATTCATAACCCAGTAGTGCAGTACTTGATGCCCGGTTGCAAAGGTCTTCTGAAAACGCATTCTCAAATTGCTCAATAAACTTTTCACCCGTCTCCATACAACACGGAAACAATCCCAATGTTTTTTTCAAAAGGGTGCTGTTGTTCAACTTGTAGTTTTTTTTTATGTACGGAAACCATGTGAATTGAGCTTGTCAGCAATTATCCTTGCTACTTTCTCAGTAGTTTCATGTTTGGATATGTAAATAATTACTGTTTTCATTTCTTCTGCATGACCCGCAACATCACACCAAACGCATTGCGTTTATTGCGGCTATGTGTTAATTTATTCTTTATTTATTGAACAAAATAATTTTATAAACCCGGAAAAACAAGAAATGACTGATAAATTATATACCCGACCAATGCTTAAAGAAGATTCTTTAAAAAATAAAGTAATTGTAGTTACCGGCGGCGGTACAGGATTAGGAAAATCCATGGGAACATATTTTTCCGAACTCGGAGCCGAGCTTGTAATTACAAGCAGGAAACAAGAAGTACTGGAAAAAACTGCATCGGAAATTTCTGAAAAAACAAAAAATAAAGTTTTACCGGTTGTGTGCGATGTTAGGGATTACAAACAAGTTGAAAACATGCTTGAGGAAAGCATTGAAGAATACGGCAAGGTTGACGGGCTTTTAAATAACGCTGCGGGCAATTTTATCAGTCCTACAGAGAGACTCTCCAACAGAGCGTTCGATATAATTGTGGACATAGTTTTAAAAGGAACTTATAACTGCACGCTTGCGTTCGGCAAACGGTGGATAGAAAAAAAACAGCCCGCGACTATTCTGAATATTGTTACAACTTATGCGTGGACAGGCTCTGCTTTTGTCGTTCCTTCGGCGTGCGCTAAAGCGGGGGTTCTTGCTTTAACAAGATCACTCGCCGTTGAATGGGCAAAATACGGAATTCGTTCGAACGCAATTGCACCCGGACCTTTTCCTACAAAAGGCGCTTGGGACAGACTCTTTCCGAAAGAAATGCGTGACGCATTTGACGTAAAAAAGAAAATACCTCTCGGCAGGGTAGGCGAGCATCAGGAACTTGCTAATTTAGCTGCATATTTAATTTCGGATTTTTCATCCTTTATGAACGGCGAAGTTGTTACTATTGACGGCGGCGAATGGCTGAAAGGTGCCGGTGAATTTAGTATGTTTGAAAAATTAACGCCGGAAATGTGGGACCAAGTTGAAAAAATTGTTAGAAATGTAAAAGGAAGTTGAATGTTTTAGCCTTTTTATTTTGTTATGAATTATTAATAATTTTAAAAGGTTTTAAGTGGAAAAATCAAAAAAAAGAGGGATAATTTTTGATATTGAAACCGCTCCCTATCCGGTAGAAAAACTTTCGGAAAGTCAAAGGGAATTTCTTTTCAGATATGCCGAAAAAGAAAAAGACGAAAAACTTAAAAACGAAAAAAGAGACGAGGTGGTAAGATACCTGAGCCTTTATCCTTTCACCGCAAAAATAATAGCAATCGGAATTTACGATCTTCTAAATGAAAAAACTTTTGTCTATTATGAAAGCTTTGAAAAAGACGAATGGCATTCGGATGACGGTTCTATAAAATATAAGGGGTTGACGGAGGAGGAAATATTAAAATCTTTTTGGAGGATTGCAGCAATGTCTAATAAATTTGTTACCTTCAACGGAAGAAATTTTGACATCCCTTTTTTGATGATGCGTTCGGCAATAAAGAGAATAAAACCCACTAAAAATTTAATCACCTCCAGATATAATAAAAAACTGCATATAGATTTGCTTGAACAATTTACTTATTACGGACTTACAAAAAAATTCAATCTGGATTTTTACTGCCGGGCATTCGGTGTGGAATCACCAAAATCCAAAGGTATTTCGGGAATGGAAGTTAAAAATTTGTATGAAGCCGGCAAGATAAAAGAAATTGCGATTTACTGCGGAAAGGATGTAATTGCAACGAACGAACTTTATAAAATTTGGGCGGAGTATTTGGATTTATGAGTCGAACCTGCCTGCACGTAGCCCCGCCTCCCAAAGTCCTACGGCGGGCAGGCGTTTCGGCATAGGCAGGTCTAAAAAGGTTAATTATAAGAAAAATCGGGTCAATTTTTTTGAACAAAAACAAAATATAATTTTGTTGAACATACCTTTTTAGAACGGACTCATTTATAATTCTTCGCAGTAATTTTTTAACCTTTTTAAATTTGATTTCATCATATTCAAAAGCATTTTCAATATTATTTTGGATTTAATTCTATCAATCAAATTCTTATCCGTGTTGTTGGCCGAATAAAATCCCAAAAGTACATTCGTTCCGTTTTCAGCTTCATTTAATATAAACTCAAAAATTATTTTTGTCTTACCCGAAATAAGTCCTTCTTCGGTAAAAGTAATTTCATTTTCGCATACTTGATTCGATAAGGTGGTCACATCCATTTTCATCTTGGAAAATTCACAAGTATGAATGTTTTTCACTCTGTTTATTTTATGCGGATTTTTAATTTTCATTAACCCTTTTACCCAATGTTTCTTCGCTTCAACATTGCTGAGAACCGAATGGACGGTTAGTAAGTCTGCATTAATATTAATTGCAAGTTTGCCGACTTTTCCTTCCAGTTTTAATATATCACTTTTAAGCGGAGGAGGGATAGTTCTTTTTAAATTAGAAAGTGTTACATATTTTGTTTTAATCTTTCCGAAATTATTAATTTCTTCTTCATTTTCTTCAAACTTAACCCAATCCTCGGTAGTATCTAAATTATTATCTAATGATTCCACATATTTTTCAGTTAATAAAAGATATTCTTTGGAAGGAACGTTGTTTTTCATTAATCTGTGCACAAGTATAACGTCGCTTCCCATCAGCTTGTTAAACTTATTGATTTTAACTTCGCTTAATTCGCCGAAATGAGTAAAAAACTTTAAAGACAAATTAGAAACAGAAGTACACGTACCGCATTGGCAAACATTATTTTGTTCGATGCTGTTTAGGTAAGAATGAAAGGAGACAAACATTTTTTTTGTTTGTTTTATAATCTCATCAAAAGAAGGAGGGGCTCCGGTTCTATAAAATAAAACAGCGTCTCCTTCAATTTCTGAAATTTGCATATTTAATATGTTTTGGTTGATAATCAAATTTATCAACTCGGAGATAATATGCTGACTGTGCGAAAGTTCCGTTTCGTTTACAAACTTAGTAAACCCGCTTATATCCGGAACAAAAAGTAATGAAGGTGTTGCCATTTTATATTTTTTTTAATTTAATATAACTCAAATATTTATAATTATTACGTAAATTAGCGACATACTTATTTTTAACAGCAATAAACTGCATAATTAACCTGCGATAACTCATTTTTTGATGCTGAAAATAATTGCTTTTAAACAATATTTTATTTAATAATTATAATAATAATTATATATTAATATGTGTGTCTGATAATATTTCAATTAAGAAAATTTCAATAGGTTTTTCAACAATAATACCGGAGGAAGTGTGAAAAAAACAATATCTTTTTTACTATTTGGTTCTATAATTTTATTTTCATCCTTTACGTATTCACAGGGTGACGATATAAATCAAACTCTGTCTAATCTATCTACGGCTGCCGCCAAGCCTTATGTAAATCCTGTTATTTCCGCATTTGGCTCCAACCTGAATTCAGGATGGGTGAGTAAATTGCCGTCAGCTAAAATATTTTCTTTTAATTTGGACTTGAAAATTGTCGGCATGGGTTCTTTTTTTAACGATAATGAAAAAACATTTGCTACTTCCGGTGCTTTTAGATTTACATCCAGCCAGGCGGATCAGTTAGTAGCGGGATTACCTGCATCTGTCAGAGCCGATATCAAAAACCAAATTCTTTCACAGGACTTTATTGTTGATATTGCGGGCCCTACCATCATCGGTTCGGGCAGCGATAGAGTAAAAGTTACTTTCGCGGGACAAGCTTTTACAACATCATCTGGAACGTTTAATGTACCCGGACAGACATTCACTTTAGCCGATGTAAAAGGTTTTCTGGACAATATACCTGCTCTGCCTACGGCAGCTGTACAATTAGGTTTGGGTACGTTTGTCGGAACGAACTTTATGGTAAGATGGCTCCCCGATATTGAAATTAAAAACTTGGGTAAATTCAGCTTTTGGGGCGTAGGTGCTTTGCATAACCCTGCAGTTTGGTTTGACGGCGAAATGCCTTTTGATATTGCATTCGGCGGTTTCTATCAGAAATTAAACGTCGGAACTATTTTTGAAACAAAAGCTTCCCAATTTGGTGTTTATATAGGCAAACAATTAGGTTCGTTAATTGCTTTTACGCCTTATCTTGGTGTAACTACCGAGTCCTCCACAACAACCATCAATTATGATTATGAATTTGATACACCTGCGGGCATTTCAAAATCAAATATTAAATTTGAAATGAAAGGGAAAAATACCGTCGGATTTATGTTTGGCGCTTCTTTTAAGTTGGCTATCTTAAATTTCAATGTTGATTATAAAATTGCAAACGTTAGAACCTTAAGTGCCGGACTTAATTTCGGCTTTTAGTTTTTAACAAACCGATGCTTCTTTTTAATAAACCGCCGAGAGGCGGTTTTTTATTTGAATATAAATTTAAGAATTTACTTGCCGATGTTAAGTACCGTAAGCTGCTAATGAAGAGAATTTATAAGAAGAAAATAAAGGGGAACAATTGTATCCATCCCCCTTTATTTAAATTATTTAATCTGCGAAGGAGCCTGAAAAGAACAACGCTGCGCCTGAAAGTGCAAAATCTTTAAGCAGCATAGTCATCGAAAGCTGTGCCTGCATTGAGTTATCGCTGAATAATCCCGGAAGGTGAATCGTCAATACAAAAATCATTAAAAGTACGGCTAACAATAAACAGGCAAGCTTTGCTTTCTTTTGGATTAAAATGCTTACCGCTGCCGCGATTAACGCCAGACCAACCAAGTAGACCCAAAAAACACCCCCAGGTATAAAGGAAGGAACATAACCTGCCATTTCGCTTCCTTTCATAAAGTGTATTATACCGAAAACAAGAAAAGGAACTGCAAAGAATATCCTTGCAACTGTGGTTGTTAATTGTTTCATGCTACTACTCCTATATAGTTAGAATTATATTATTAAATGTTAGCGGTATTGCCGCTAATTTAACTTCGGGAGTTGATGTGAATCTTAATTTAAGGCAATGAATTGAATAAAACAAACATAATTATTTTACTATTTTTGAAATTTTCTTAAATTCATCTGTCCCGCAAACTTCAAGTAATTCAAAAAGAATTGCTTCGGTAGTAGTGATTTCCGCTTTGTTCGACCTCATTCTGTTCAGTGCAATTTCATAATCAAAACTATTTCTTGAAGATATTGCATCCGCCGCTAAGTCAACTTGAAAATCATTTGCAAGTAAATCCAATACGGTTTGTTGTACGCAAACGTGACATTCAATGCCGGCAACAACAATCTGTGTAATATTCTTATTTTTTAATTCTTCGAATAAATCCCCTGCACCGGAACAGCTGAAACTTAATTTTTGAATTGCCTCCGTTTTACCGAGTGCTTCCTTAATGGAAGTTTCGGTACCGCCCAATCCTTTTGGATATTGCTCCGTGAAATAAATTGGCAAGTTTAATATTTTGAATCCTTCTATAAGTTTTATGGTATTGGCAACAACTCTTTCCTTATTTTGCATAACTCTTAATATTCTTTCCTGAATATCAATTAATAAAAGAGCCGTTTGTTCCCTTCGCAGAATTTTCTTGTTTCTTTTAATCATAATTTTAATTTACTGATAAATTTTTGACATTCCGTATTTTCCGCAGCTATACATCATTAATATGGATGTTAACTCTATCACGGCTTTTTTTTCATCTTTTATGTGAATAACCAAGTCGTAAACATCTGCAACAAAAGTCATTTGTTTTAAAATCTTATTTAACTCGGCATAAGTAGGCGAACCGTGCCAGTCGGCAACCCGGTTTACAATTATTTTTCCGTTGCGTCTTAAAAATTCTTTGAATGAAATTATGTAATAAGCTTGTGTCACTCTCGGACGACAGATATTAATTAAGTCGTTAAAATAATAATCCCAATTTTTTGCTAATTGCTTGTTGCTTTTTCTCATTAAGAACTTTGCCTTTTCAAGATTGAATTTGGCTTTTGTGTAAGTTTTAAACTTCGGGACTAAAGCGTAACCGTCGTAGCTGATATTACCGGTTTCCTCGTCGGTGTATTTCCAGCGCCTTAAAAGTTTGGTAACCGAAGAAATGGAAATTACGTTTTCAAACGCACTGTCAACAAGTATCAATTTGTCTTTTTGATAATTGATGATGGTTATCCAATGTTCCCAGTTATCTACGCTGAGTATGCATGGGTAACCCGCCCTAAGTTGTTTCTTTAAAATTTTAGCGGCATCGGTTGTAATTTCTCTTCTAAAATATTTCATTCTGCAGCCGTAATGTTTAGCTGCTTTTGCAAGACCGATTTCGTCCGTACCGTGCCACCAAGTGCTGCCTGCTTTTTTTGCTATATCCCTTTCGTTTACAAATTTGCCCAGCATTACCAATGAATATTTTAGAGCAAACGGTCCGCACTGGTACTTAAAAGGCTGTGGATAAAAACTCATTTATTATTTTTTTTATTTTAATTTAAGAAATGATTAGAAATAAAACAGCAAAGAAATTTTATTAAGAAGATTTTTTTTATAAATTTATTTTTAATATGAAAAAAAGATTGAAAGTTGCCGTAATCTACAACGAAGCCGACCCAAGTATTTACAAGAAAATTGATAGCGAGGTAATGGAGGAGCAGGATTTCGTTCCGTATTTTGAAATAGATGATCTAACTCCGATGGAGGAGTACGAAATAATTTCAAGGAAACTCAAAAGGATCGGTTTTAGTTCCTATACCTTAAACATTAAAGATGATTTATACTTGTTATTAGATAACATTAAAGAAAACAAGCCTGATGTAATCTTCAATTTTATTGAAATATTTAACGACGACCCCACTCAAGAGATGAATGTCGTCGGTTTACTGGAATTGCTCGGTGTTCCGTATACCGGCGCACCGGCTATGGCGTTGGCAAATTGTCAAAGCAAAATTTTAACGAAAAGACTGTTAAAAGAAGTAGGCATCACTACACCTAAATTTTTTGTTGTTGAAAAACCTATTGAAGAAGTCAAACATGAATTAAAATTTCCGGTAATCGTTAAACCTGCTTTGGAAGATGCAAGTGCAGGTATTGAAAATAATTCCATTGTTACAAGTGAAGATGAATTGATTGCACGAATTAATTATGTTTTAGAATATTATGAACAGCCTGCTTTAGCCGAAGAGTTTATAGAGGGCAGGGAACTAAACTTGGCTGTTATCGGCGACGAAAAACCGAGAGCGCTGCCCATAAGTGAAATTGACTTTAGTACAATGCCCGAATATTTGTATAATATTGTAAGCTACCAGGCTAAGTGGGATCCTCACGATGAAGCCTATCATAAAACAATCCCTATTTGTCCGGCAATACTGCCAAAAACAATTGAATACAAAGCAAAAAAAATTGCGGTAAAGGCTTTTAGAATAATGCAGTGCAGAGATTATGCAAGAGTGGATATGCGTCTTTCGGAAAATAACGAATTGTTTGTGCTTGAAGTTAATCCCAATCCCGACTTAACCGAAGGAGCGGGTTTTATGCGTTCGATGGAAGCCGCAGGTTATACATATTCAAAAGCGTTAAAGAAAATTATTGAACTGGCTTATAAAAGAAGCAAAACAAAGTAATTTATGTATGCGTATGCCGTGGCAGGGTTTGTCCTGAAAAAAACATTAGTAGTCAAAATTAATTGTTCTCAATTCCTTGGTCAATTCAATTTCATTTACAACTTTCAAATCTTCTAATTTTTTTAATCGTTCGATGGTTCTGTTTATCGCTTTATCAAGTATTTTTATTGTCTCGGAATCAAGGAGTTCCTTATCTTTTACTTCTGTTCTAAAAAACACTACAATCTGAAGAAAATTGTTTACAATGTCATTTACGGTATGCATTGTAGATTTTAGAGTGTCTAATTTGTGTTTCTGAATATTAATAAGTTCCAGTTTCTTCTTTTTGTATCTGCGGAAATCTATTATTATACCGATTAGAATTATTATAAGGACAATAAAAAATTGATCTCTTTGATGTTTTTCAACATTAATAAAAATATTTGACAGGGGTTTGAATAAATTTATATTAAAAAATAAGGTTAGCAAATAAATTGATAAACTAATAAGAAATGAAAAAGCTGTAAATTTTACGTTTCTAAATTTTTCGGGTGATAATCTCATTATTAAATATCCTTATTCGAATATTAAAGTCCGCTCATTTTTTATAAAATGGATTTCCAAAGTATTTTACCATCATTAAATAGACAAGATACCGATTCTTTAAGTTTAAAGAAAAGACAAGCCTGAAAGTATTTTCTTTATATCCCTCAA
>CAZAOG010000109.1:0-9282 GCA_964486645.1 uncultured Ignavibacteriaceae bacterium
GTGTGTTACTAAATTGGTCTTCCCAGTTATCTCCACCGTCTGATGTGCCATAAATAATACCAAAATCCCCGATCAACCAGCCTTTGTTTTTATTGATAAATTTAATACGATTAAATATAGTATGCTTGATTTCTTTAATAATATCCCAGTTTTTCCCACCGTCTTTTGTTAAATATATTTCTGCTGACGAGGAAGGAGCATTATATCCAAAAGAAAATCCTTTCGTTGAGTCAATAAAAAGTATATTTCTAAAGTTTATTTGGGACCCTCCCATCAACACTGTCCAAGTATTTCCCCCGTCTACGGTTCTATAAATTTTACCCAAATCATTTATGCTATTATAGCCTGCTGCAACCCATCCGTGTAATGAATCAATAAAACATACATCAGTTGGCCCGGCTGCTCCATTAACACTTACTTTATTCCAGTTTTCTCCTCCATCTGTAGTTTTTAACAAAACACCTGTATAATCTGATACCGTAGTTCCAACAACCCAGCCATTCCTTTCGTTAATAAAATTCGCTCTTGAAATGTCATAATTTGTTCCGCTGTTTTGTGATAGCCAGTTTATTCCCCCATTTGTAGTTTTAAATATTGTACCGTTTCTACCTACTATATAGCCAGTCATATTATCTATCATAACTATTCTTCTTAGCCATTCACTTGTTAATATATTTTGCTCTATCCAGCTTTTACCTCCGTTTGTTGTCTTTAATACGTTACTGCCATTTCTTGTAATTATCCACCCCGTATTTTTATCCACAAAATCAACGTCACCATAAGTAGAGAAACCAAGTGGATTGTTCGTCTCTATTAAATTATTCCAGTTATGCCCGCCATCAGTAGAGTGAACAAGACTAGTGATTAGACCATTGGTTGTCCCTCCACCCCAAATCTCATTTTCACTTATAAATGAAAACCCGTTCATCTTTTCATCAGAATATTTTGCCCAAGTATTTCCACCATCTGTGCTTCCATAAAAACCTATTGAGGTTGATAAAAATATTTTATTAGTATCTAACGCAATCACATCTGTTGCAACTCTCTCTATTGTAGAACTATCGTATTTAATATAATCCCAACTTTCTCCACCGTCAATACTTTTTGCTAATAGCTTATTACCCCTACTTAATGTCCAAAAATTTAAAGAATCTATTGCTATTATTTTTTTCATACCTGCCAAACTCGAATCTCTTTGCCAAACATTTCCACCATCCTCTGTTCTAATTGCCCAGAATCCGCCGCCAACTATCCAGCCTTTTAATGTATCTGTAAACATTACCCAGTATGGTCCAGCTGCATCACCAAGCCTAAATTGGAATAATGCCTTCTCCACCCAGGTTTTACCACCGTCATTCGTATGTAAAACAGTTGACCATGGATCATCCGTTGTTACCCAGCCGTTATTTTTATCTGTAAAGTAAATATTATAATACGCACTTGTATCAGCTAATTGTATTTCCCAACTTAAACCTCCATCTGTTGTGTGGTAAATACTGTTAGTAAATTCCGGTACAAAATGTTTTCTTCCAATTCCCCATCCTTCATTTTTATCAATAAAGAAAATATTGTTAAAAAAAATATTTGTATAAATTGTTTCCCAATTAACACCGCCATCATTAGTCTTTAATAATGTTGTGTTCCTTGGTACCATCCATCCAGTTTGATTATCTATAAAAAGGACTTGTCCTATAGCATCACCTAATGGTTTTGGGTTTTGCCATTGCCAACCCTGGGCTAAAAGAGTATTTACAAAAAGGATTAAAACCGAAAGTATTTTAAAGATTTTGTTTATACTAATGTGTTTAAATATAAATTTAATAGAATAGATTATGTGTGGTCCTTTCATATATTACCCTTATATTGAAAAGTTGGTAATATTGCACAAATTATATATTGCAATATCAAATATTTTATAAAAAAAACTTAAATAATTGTCACGTCTGTCCAAAATAAAATAAAAAAGGAAGTCTATTTCTTTCCGTGGAAGTTTTTTAGTTTTTCTAATTTGAGATTCATATTTGAAATAGTTTTTACTAATGAATGTTATAAAAATATTTTGTTCTTCAAGATCAACTTAAAAAGAAAAATAATTAAATGAGAAGATATACTAATTTTTTATGAAGTCAGAGGTGATTTTGTTTGTGTAGTTGCTAACTAAATTGATGACTTGTTTTTCATTTCCCAATAAATCTTTCAAAGTTACCCGGCTCAAGACGTTGTCAAGCATATTTTGAATTGTACTCCAAAGTGAACGGATGGAACAATCAACGGAGTTAGTGCAGATATTTAAAGAACCGGAATGATCATTGCAAAAACTATCTTCAAATAATCTTCCGCCCAGCACGTTCATTACATTGCTTATTGTAATTTTTTCAGGTGGTCTTGCCAATTTATATCCGCCGGTTTGTCCGCGGGCGCTTTCAACAAATTTACCGAGCCTTAAAATTCTAAGTATTTTTCCCACATTAGCCGTAGACAACCCTTCCAATTCGCTTATTTCCGGAATGGTAAGTCCGTTGGGTGAGCCGGACTTACCAATTCTAATCAAGCATCTTATTCCGTATTCTTCCTGTGTGCTGAACTTCATTTTAATTATCCGTTATATAGTGGAATTTTTGAACCGCACTGTTTTGCAAATACTATTTTTTCTAAGTGTTCCGGACTTACAGAGGGTCCTTCGGCAGAACAACATTTGTCAAAGGCGTCTACCAATACACTTGTAATATCTTCCGGTGTTCTGTCTTTAATGTCCGATCTTTGCATAAAAAAGATCAGTTTTCCGTTTCTAAATAAAGCTATACAAGGTGAAGAAGGGGGAAATCCGGTTATCATACTTCTTACTTTTTCAACCGCGTCTCTTTCTTGTCCGGCAAAAACAGTATAAAGTTTATCGGGTATAACTTTATTTTGCAGTGCAAAGGAAACACCCGGTCTCGCGCTGCCGGCGGCACATCCGCAAACGGAGTTGATCACTACTAAAATTATTTTATCGTCGTTTACATTTAAGGCGCTTTCAACTTGCTCAGGCGTTAAAAGTTCTTCAAAGCCGACAGCAACAAGTTCGTCTCGCATATGTTGTACGGCATTTTGATCGTATATCGGTCTTCTGGAAGTTACATTAAACATATTATTCTCCAATTATTTAATAATTATTATAAAAATCCTAATTGTAATTTGGCGGATTCAGACATCATATCTTTATCCCACTGTGGACTCCAAATAAGATTTACTTTTATATTGTTGATACCAGGGACGGTACTTACTTTCATTTCCACTTCGGGCGGAAGAGATTCCGCAACCGGACAGGCAGGAGACGTTAAAGTCATATCTATTTCAACATTTGCTTCGTCATCAATCCTGACGGCGTAAATAAGTCCCAATTCAAAAATATTTACGGGTATTTCGGGGTCGTAAATAGTTTGTAATTTTGATATAATTTGTTCTTCTAATTCTTGTTTATTCACTTTTATTGTTCCGTAATTATTCTGTAGAAACTACTTCTTCTTTTTTGTCGATTGCGTTTATAAAAGTATGCCAGGCAAGGCTTGCACACTTAACGCGTGAAGGAAAATCTTTTACTCCCGCCAACACCATAAGCTTGCCCAAAGATTCAATATCGGTTTCTTCATCTGTTTTACCGGTTATCATTTCCTGGAATTTCTCAAAAAGACTTTTCGCTTCTTCTATTGTTTTACCCTTTATCATTGAACTCATCAACGAAGCCGATGCTTTGGATATTGCACAACCCGAACCCTGGAAAGAAATGTCTTTTACAATTCCGTCTTCAATTGTTAAGTATAAATGAATTATATCTCCGCACAGTGGATTGTAACCTTCCGAAGAATGGCTCGGATGTTCGATTACTCTAAAGTTTCTCGGACTTTTATTGTGGTCTAAAATTACTTCCTGATAAAGTTCTCTTAATTCGTTATCCATTTATCCCAAAACCTCTATAGTTTTTTTAAGCGCCGCCGTTAGTTGTTCAACATCATTTAAAGTATTGTAAAATGAAAAAGAGGCTCTGCTTGTTGCCGGAACTTTGAAATAGTCCATAACAGGCTGAGTACAGTGATGACCGGTTCTGACCGCGACTCCCTCAAAATCTAAAAACGTTCCTATATCGTGCGGGTGAATGTTGTTAACAACAAACGAAAGCACGCTGGTTTTGTTTTTGGCAGTACCGATTATTCTTACACCGTCAATTTCAGATAAATTCTGCTCGGCGGCTTCAAGTAATTTTGTTTCGTACCGCTTAATATTTTCAAGTCCTATTTTAGAAACGTATTCAATTGCCGCGCCTAAACCGATTGCTCCGGCAATGTTTCCGGTGCCTGCTTCAAACTTAAAAGGCAGTTCGTTGTAAGTCGTTTTTTCAAAAGTAACTTTTGAAATCATATCTCCTCCGCCCATAAAGGGAGGCATTTTATCCAACAGATTTTCTTTACCGTAAAGTATTCCTATTCCTGTCGGTCCGTATATTTTGTGACCTGAAAAGGCAAGGAAATCGCAGTCTAATTTTTGAACATCTATTTCAAAATGCTGAATTGACTGGGCTGCATCAACTAAAACAGGAACGTTATTTTGATGCGCGATTTTTATAATATCTTCAACGGCATTTATTGTACCGAGAGAATTTGAAACATGTACAACTGCAACAAATTTAGTTTTATCCGTTATCAATTCATTCAACTTATCAATTTGAAGTTCACCTTTATCGTCAATTGGCAGTACTTTAATTTTTGCTTTTTTTTCGTCGCATAATATTTGCCAAGGCACAATATTGGAATGGTGTTCCATAGCGGTCACAATTATTTCATCACCTTCTTTAATATTTTTACGGCCGAAAGTTTGAGCGACCAAATTTATTGAGGCCGTTGTACCGCTTGTAAAAATTATTTCTTTATCACTTTCAGCATTTATAAAATTTTTAACTATTGTTCTGGAATTTTCGTATGCCTGAGTAGATTTTTCACTCAAATAGTGAACGCCTCTGTGGATGTTTGAATTTGTAGTGCCGTAGAAATCACTAATCGTGTCAATTACTATTTGCGGTTTTTGCGTTGAGGCGGCATTATCTAAATAACACAATGGTTTGTTGTGTACCAATAGTTCCAATATCGGAAAATCATTTCTGATTTTTTCAACATCAAAAACTTTCTCGTTCGTTTTTATTTTTAAGTTACTTTCCAAAATTTATTTCTCTTTATTTGTTTTGTTTATCCTTTTTGTGATTATTTCTTCTGCGTAATTTTTAACGGCGTCTACTTTAATGTGATTAACAACATCGCTTGCAAATGCGTGCAGCAAAATCAGCTTTAATGCTTCTTCGCCGATACCTCTTGTTTTAAGATAAAACTTAGCATCGTTATCCAACTGTCCGATAGTAGCACCGTGAGAGCACTTTACGTCATCCGCAAAAATCTCTAATTGAGGTTTTGTATTTATCAGCGCTTCGCCGGAAAGCAGTATGTTGTTGTTCTCCTGAAATGCGTTTGTTTTTTGCGCGTCTTTTCTAACCATTATTTTTCCGTTAAAAACACCGCGGGATTTATCATCCAAAATACCTTTGTAAAGTTCGTGACTGTTGCAGTTTGCTTTTGCGTGGTCAATAAACGAATGTACGTCAAACAACTGATCTTCTTCAAGTAAAAATAAACCGTTAAGCGTAGATTCGCCGCCTTCATCGTTGAATTTAGAATTCAAATCGTTTCTTGATAACCTTCCTCCGATGGAAACAAGATGCGATGTAAAATTGCTGCTTCTTTCCTGAGCTACTTCCATTCGTGCAAAATGAAAAGCGTTTTTGCTTTCTTCCTGAAGTTTAACGTGGTCAATTACGGCGTTTTTACCTGCGGCAATCTCCGTAATTGTATTTGTAAAATATGTAGATGAATCGGTTGAAGCGAAATGTTCGATAACTGTTAATTGAGTATTATTTCCGGCAACTATTAAATTTCTCGGTTGTATTTGAATTGCACTGTTGCCTGCTTTTGTTAAATATAAAAGATATACCGGTTTATCGGCAATACAGTTATCGGCTATTGAAATAAAAGCGCCGCCGTTAGTGAACGCCGTACTTAAAGAAGTAAAAATATCATTTTTATAACCGGCGTATTTACCTAAATGATTTAACAATAACTCGTTATTGTTTTTAATGCTTTCGGCTAAGCTTTCAATTTTAATTCCGGGCTGAATATTTTTCAACTTTGAATGATTCGCGGAAAATTTACCGTTTACAAACACCATTACATAGGCGTCGATATCTTTTAAAAGATGATCTGCTATATCTCTTTCATCTATTTCAAATTTATTTTCAGGAATGGTAAAACTATTACTCAGCAAAGGTGAAATATTTGTATATCTCCATTCTTCATCTTTTCTATCCGGAAAATTCAGTTCGGAAAAACTTTTAATTGCTTCTTTTCTTACTTTATGAAAATCCGAATCACTTTCTCCGTTCAGTTGATTTTCAAAAATTCTAAAATTATTTAGAAATAATTCTTTTATGTTTTTAACTTTATCCATCAATTATCAATTGCCTAAAAAATTTGAATTCATTTAACTTGTAACCTGCAGCTTGTCAGCTTTCAACCAATCATATCCTTTATCTTCAAGTTCAAAAGCCAGTTCTTTTCCGCCCGATTTTACAATTTGTCCTTTGTATAATACGTGAACAAAGTCGGGAACTATATAATTTAGAAGCCTTTGATAATGAGTAACAAGAATAGTAGCGTTTTCATTTGATCTTAATTTGTTTACACCGTTAGCAACAATTCTAAGGGCGTCAATGTCCAATCCGGAATCGGTTTCATCAAGTATGCTGAGGCTGGGTTCGAGAACAGCCATCTGAAATATTTCATTCTTTTTCTTTTCACCGCCCGAAAATCCTTCGTTAACCGCCCGGCTGATAAGTGACTGATCGAATTCTACTATTTTCATTTTTTCTTTCAGCAGGGTTAGGAATTCCATAGCGTCCAATTCTTCTTCGCCGCGGTATTTTCTAATTTCATTCATCGCGGTCTTCAGCAAATTTGTGTTGCTGACGCCGGGAATTTCGACGGGATATTGAAATGCTAAAAACACACCTTCGCGTGCTCTGTCTTCGGGTGATAGTTCCAAAAGATTCTTACCTTTATAAATCACTTCGCCTTTTGTAATTTCATAATCTTCGCGCCCGGCAAGTACTTGCGCAAGTGTGCTTTTTCCGGAACCGTTCGGTCCCATAATAGCGTGAACTTCTCCTTTATTTATGGATAAGTTTATTCCTTTCAATATTTCTTTACCTTCTACTTTTGCGTGAAGGTCTTTTATTTCCAACAACATTTATTTTTCCTTATTTAACTTAAATTCAATATCCAAATTCCAAAATCTTTGTTATCCTACGCTTCCTTCCAAGCTGATACTCAACAATTTTTGAGCTTCAACGGCAAATTCCATAGGTAGTTCTTTGAATACTTCTTTGCAGTAGCCGTTAACAATTAAACCGATTGCATCTTCCGTAGATATTCCTCTCTGGTTGAGATAAAATATCTGGTCTTCGCCTATTTTTGAAGTGGTAGCTTCGTGTTCTACCTGAGCCGACGAATTATTAATTTCAAGATAGGGGAAAGTATGCGCGCCGCATTTATCGCCGATCAACAATGAATCACACTGAGAGAAATTACGGGCATTGTCTGCTTTTTTTGACACCTTTACCAAGCCTCTGTAGCTGTTGCTGCTTTTACCTGCCGATATTCCTTTTGATATTATCGTGCTCGATGTATTTTTACCGAGGTGGATCATCTTTGTGCCTGTATCCGCCTGCTGATAATTATTTGTAAGAGCCACCGAGTAAAATTCACCTACCGAATTATCGCCCTGTAAAATACAACTGGGATATTTCCAGGTAATTGCCGAACCGGTTTCAACTTGTGTCCAAGATATTTTTGAATTGATACCTCTTGCGGCACCGCGTTTTGTAACAAAATTAAAAATTCCGCCCTTACCGTTTTTGTCACCGGGATACCAATTTTGCACCGTTGAATATTTAATTTCCGCATTATCCAGGGTAATTAATTCAACAACTGCGGCGTGCAGCTGATTTTCATCACGCATAGGTGCGGTACAGCCTTCAAGATAACTAACGTAAGAGCCTTCGTCTGCAATAATAAGTGTTCGCTCAAATTGTCCGGTGTTAGCGGCATTAATTCTAAAATAGGTTGAAAGTTCCATAGGACAGCGGACACCTTTTGGAATGTAGACAAAAGAACCGTCACTGAATACGGCGGAATTTAGGGTAGCAAAAAAGTTATCGGTATAAGGAACAACTGTACCCAGATATTTTTTAATTAAATCCGGATGATTTTTAACTGCTTCCGAAAATGAACAGAAGATTATTCCTAATTCGGACAAAGTTTCTTTAAAAGAAGTTGCCACGGAAACGCTGTCAAACACGGCATCAACGGCAACATTACTCAATCTTTTTTGTTCTTCAATTGATATGCCCAACTTTTCAAATGTTTCCCTTAACTTAGGGTCAACTTCGTCAAGGCTGTTTAATTTGGGTCTTTCCTTTGGAGCGGAATAATATATAATATCCTGATAATCTATTTTTTGGTAGCTAACGTTAGGCCAATCAGGTTCCGACATTGTTTGCCAGTGTTTGAATGCCTTCAGTCTCCATTCCAATAAAAATTTGGGTTCCTTTTTAATTTCAGAAATTCTTGTAATAATATCTTCATTTAGCCCTTTGGGTAAAGTAACCGCTTCAATATCGGTTACAAAGCCGTATTTATAATCGGCATTGGTAATTTCTTCAATCGTTTTTTGTTCTGTATTGGCCATTAATTGTCCTTGTTAAAATCGTTATCGCTTTTAGCATATAACCGAATATTTAAGACTAAAAAATATACAATCTATACAAAAATGTCAAGATTAAAAATTGATAATATTTAGGGTAGATATTAAAAAGGCTCACATGATAAAAAGGCGGAAAAAGTTGATTAAGCAAAACATTGAATAATTCTGAAGAAGTATATATATGTGAATCTATGATTTCTGTTTGCGGTTATTCTTTCAAAAAAACAATACGATTTAACGGCAGAGAACCCCGAGGATTGGCAGATTAAAGGGAGAAGATTATTAAATTTATTTTCATTCACTCATCTTACACAAATGCATTACTGAACAGAGGCTGTCTCAAAAGCTAATAAATGTAATGCTGAATCTACCTTTCGGCAGACAGGTCTACCTTTCGGCAGACATGTCTATTTCAAAATCTCAAAGTAGAGATAATGAAAT
>CAZAOG010000110.1:0-9218 GCA_964486645.1 uncultured Ignavibacteriaceae bacterium
GCGGCGACTATATTTTTGTTATAAATTTCTTCTAATTTTAATTTTTCTAAATTTTCTTCTTTTATATTTTCTTCATTAATTTTCTCTCTTACTTTAACCAACGCATCTACTATTTTGCTTAACATAAGTACCTTATAATTGTTGTAAAAATTACCGGCAGAATTTATTTAGTAATATATCTTCCTTTTTTTTCATTATAATTTTCTCTTTTTTCATTTTGTCGTTGTAACCGACCAAGTGAAGTATACCGTGAATTACCAGCCTGTACAACTCTTCCGTAAGCGAAACTTTAAATTCTTTAGAGTTTTTAGAAGCATCCTCAACGGAAATAAAAATTTCGCCGTCTAATATTTCATTATCTCCAGTGTAGTTGAATGTTAAAATATCCGTTGAGTAATTATGTTTTAAGTGTTCTTTATTTAATATATAAATTTCTTCCGAGCTTATAAAATTTATCTCCAAGAAATTAAATGCAATTTTAAGCTCTTTTCTTAAAAATGATAATAATTTATGGATTTGAATTTTGTTAATTTTATAACCCGAGATTGAATAGATATGTACATTTTTTATCAAAAATAATTCCTATTGATACAAGAAATGTTTATTTCTTCAAAATGTCAAGTTATTTTACTAATTTCTGAAAAGAATTCAAAGTTTTTTCGGCATAATTATAATATCTTTTTGCAGATATTTGCATTTCTTTAATTTCATCTTCGGTTACGTCTCTAATTATTTTCCCGGGAATGCCGGCAACAACTTTGCCTTCGGGTACTTCAAAACCTTGAGTAACAACCGCACCGGCTGCAACAATTGAAAATCGGTTGACCACAGCTCCGTCCAATATAATGGCTCCCATACCTATTAAGCATTCATCACGAATGGTACAGCCATGCAAGGTTACCGAATGACCTACCGTAATATTATTTCCCAAATTCAAAGGAAATTTATCATTTGTAACGTGAAGCATTGAACAATCTTGAATGTTTGTGTATTTACCTATTTTTATATAATGAACATCTCCTCTGATAACCGTGTTGTACCATACGCTGCTTCTTTCACCTAACCGAACATCACCTATTACCTTGCAGCCCGGCGCTAAAAAAACAGTGGGGTGTATTTGCGGTGCAGTTTCTTCGTAGGGAAAGATACATTCATCGCTTAATTTTTTTATTATTTTATAAGTTTCGTCCATTTCTCAGTTATTGATTTTTGCCAATTCAATGGCTTCGTTAAATAAGGTTAATGATTTTTGCACTTGTTTATCTTGTGAAACAAGTACTTCATACCATCCCTTGTTTTTCCAAAAATTCCTTGCAATTTGAGCTTTCAATCTCGCTTTAATGTAATTTTTATCCTTATTGAAACTTTTAGGTTCGAATTTTACTTTTAGATTTTTTGCAAACGCTAAAAAGCTTTTCATTAAATCCGCATTTATTTTAAAATTCTTATTGAAGAAATTCAAATTATTTCCGTATGTTTTTATAATTTTTGATTTGTTTGTTTCCAAGTATCTTAATACAAATTTATAGAACGCATTTTTCCTGAGCAGATTTGTAGTATAAGTGGTGTTTTTCACCGAATTGATTATGTAATCAGGGGTAATCCCTCCACCGCCGTATACCTTTCTGCCGCCTTTTGTTTTGAAAAACTTTGCCGATGAATCTTTATCGGCATTATGGTAAAGATTATCACCGTTTGCCAAAGTAGAGTCTCCGGCATTATGATAATATTCTTCCTTATTTTTTAATTTTTTATAATCCCTTTGTATCAGTCTGCCCGAAGGGGTATAATATTTAGCAATGGTCAGTCTTAATGCAGAGCCGTCCGGCAAAGTGAACTGTCTCTGCACAAGTCCCTTGCCGAAAGTTGTTGTACCGACAATAAGTCCCCTGTCCCAATCTTGAATAGCACCGGAGACAATTTCACTGGCGCTTGCAGAACCTTTATTAACCAAAATTATCAGAGGAATATTTTCATAATCGGATTTATAAGAAGAATAGAAATTCTCACTAAATTCTTTTTTCCTGCCTTTAGTGTAAACAATCTTTTTATCACCTGAGATAAAAAGGTCTGCTATTTTAACTGCCTGGTTCAAGTATCCTCCGGGGTTGCCTCTTAAATCGAGGATCAACCGGGACATACCTTTTTCTTGCAGATCTTTTAATGCTTTTTTCAGTTCTTGATAAGTTGTTCCCGAAAATCTTGAAACACTAACATAACCGACGTTTTTATTTATCATAAAATGGGTATCAACGGAGTAAATGGGTATTTTAGCGCGAGTAATTGTGTACTCTATCGGTTTTTCCACTTCGTATCTTAAAATGGTAACTTTAACCTTTGTACCTGCTTTACCGCGTAATTTTTGCCTTACTTGTTCGTTGGTTATTCCTATTGCATCTTTGTCATCAATTTTTATGATTCTATCTCCCGATAAAATACCCAATTGTTCACTCGGTCCGCCGGTAATCGGAGAAACTACGGTTAAAGTGTCGTCAATAACTTGAAATTCAATTCCAATGCCTTCAAAATTTCCTCTAAACGATTCTTCGATGGTTTTTAATCTTTTAGAATCTATGTATACGCTGTGGGGGTCTAATTTATCAAGCATTCCTTTTATGGCTGCTTCTACCAATTTTTGTGTATCGACTTTTTCCACGTAATAATTATTTGTTAGCTTCAACACATCTTTCATTTTTTCAATGCTGCTTTGCAAGTTGTCGTTTGAAAAAATATTTTGAAACTGGATGCCTATAACAATGCCGATTGTTAACAATAAAACGCTTAAGGGGATTTTTAATTTGTTCATCTTTTTACCGTTAAAGTTTAAAATTTATTGTAAGAAATGCTTCTAAATTTTTATTGATTACCGAATTTTGGAGAGATTGAGTTTTATACTGCAGTTTGCCCGTTAAAAAATATTCTTTAAAAGGCTGATAAACTATTTTGGCGGAGAACATCCTTGTTATTTCTTTATCTCCGTCAAGAAAAGGAGCTTCCCTTGAATCAAATGTCCTGTGCCCGACAAACAGATTTCCTCCAACATTTCTCTTAATTGTTCCGTCAGGATTCAACGGATTGGCGCCATGTACATAATAGCTGAAAGAAGCCGTTAACTTCAGCCTGTTCGTAAACCTATAATTTATTTGAGTTAAAAACAATTGACTGTTGGGCTGCATAAAAGAACCCAAACCGAACCCATCGCTATCGAAAGTGTTTCTTGGATGCCTGTTCGTATAAACATAAGGATCGATTCTTGTGTACTCAAACTGAAAATCCACGGGTATTATTCCGTATAAATTATTAGAAAGGAAACCCACGTTATACATAAATTGGTTTCCCCAGTACGGAGATCCGAATTTAGAGACTTCAATATCGTCGATAAATAACAAACCGTAAATTTTAAGTCCTTTAATCGATTTATTATTAAAATCCAGAATAACTATAGAATTATCGCGGTCTTTATTGTTATTTTGAGCGGTTTTATAAAGAATAAACGGATTCAAATAATTGATATCCAATGACCTGCCGCCGTAAATTATCATTTCGGCAGCTCCGATATTGAAATCGTCCGATATATTAAAACCGAGCCTGTGATAACCGATATATTTTTCCTCAACGGTATTTGAACCGCCGGTAATAGAATTACTTACAAATTTGGTCTTTCCTATTAATTTGCCGTGAAAGTACGTTACGTCCACCGATTTGTAATGCATTTTTAGATGCAGATTATCGAATATGGGAGCGTTATTTCCCAGCACCACTTTTACCGGTCCGTATCCAATATTCATTCGGTCTCTTCCGAATTTTAATTTTACCAATCCCATATCCGCCGTAATATAGCCGGCAGTAGTGATGTCGAAAGAATCAAATGTCCGGTACTTATAATTATACTGCAGATCTCTTTTTAGTAAAGCAGCTTCTCTCTGTCCCATTACGTAACCGTTGCCGCCTCTGTAAAAGAAACCTATTTTATTGAAAAAACTGCCCCTTATCTGAAGCTGCATCTGCCATATTGTTGCCGAAATATTCCGACCTTGTTCGTTATAATTTGCATAAATCGCCTGTGATTGACCTGCGGAATTAAAAAACAAACTAACGTTTTTTGAAGTATCGTTGACAAAATAAAGATACTTTTCTTTCTGCGAAAGAAAATTAAACGAATCACCGCCGATTAGTTTTTCGGATTTTTTTAATGTGCCGTACAGCTCAAGTTCGAATTCCGCTTCAAAATCTATTAATAATTTTTTATCCGCCCTATCAAGTTTTTTGCGGTTGGAGATTACTTGTTTAAGATATTCGGCAATTTCATTTCTGGATTTCGGGATTTCCAGTGAATTGTATCTCTCTATTAAATTCAGCGATTCCATCCTTTCCAAAAAATTATAAACCGGGTTATCTGAAAGAACATATTCCACCTGAGAGAACGTTGTAGAAGAAATTGAGATAATTCCTATTACTATAAACAAAAGAGATTTCATTTTTCTATTTTTCATTATTCTATATGCTGCAACATTATATAATATCGTTATTTAGTTTAGTTACAAAAAGTTAATAGTTTTAATTAAATGAATTTATTAGATACTATTTGCTTTCTATTTTCATTTGAGGGAAGAATATTACATCCCTGATAGAAGTTTGGTTGGTTAAAAGCATGACAAGTCGGTCAATACCAATCCCCAATCCGGCAGTCGGCGGCATTCCGTATTCTAAAGCTCTTATAAAATCATTATCAATTACGTGTGCTTCTTCGTCACCGTGCTCCTTGAAACGTACTTGTTCATCAAATCTCTTTTTTTGATCAATAGGATCGTTCAGTTCGGAAAAAGCGTTGCATATTTCCCTTCCGGCAACATATCCCTCAAATCTTTCAACAACTCCTTCTAATTTTCTGTGTTTTTTAGCTAACGGAGACAATTCAACGGGATAATCAACCACGAACGAAGGTTCAATCAATTCAGGTTGAATAACGACTGAAAATATCTCGTCAATCAGTTTTGCTTTGCCGTTGATTCCCTCTAAATCGCAACCGACTTTTTTAGCAGTTTCTTTCAACTGATTTTCATCTGCCGATAAAACATTTACACCCGTTTTGTCTTCAATTGATTGAATCATAGAGACTCTTTTCCATTTCGGAGCAAAATCAATATCCATTCCGTCGTAATTAAATTTAGAAGTATTAAAGACCTCATTACAAATATTCAATATCATTTCTTCTACAAAAGACATCATCCAGTTGTAATCTTTATACGGTACGTACAATTCCATCATTGTAAACTCGGGATTGTGGGTTTTGTCCATCCCTTCGTTCCTAAAATCTTTTGATATTTCAAAAACGCCGTTAAAACCGCCTACAATAAGACGTTTTAAGTACAGTTCATCGGCAATTCTAAGGTATAAATCTGTATCAAGTGCGTTGTGATGCGTTACAAAAGGCTTTGCCGCAGCTCCTCCGTAAAGCGGCTGCAGAATGGGAGTTTCTACTTCAAGGTATCCTCTTCCTTCTAAAAATCTTCTCATCGAAGAGGTTATTTTGCTTCTCTGTACAAAAACTTCTCTAACTTCGGGATTGACAATTAAATCGACATAACGTTGTCTGTATCTTAATTCCTTGTCCGCAAACTGGTCGTGTATAACTTTGTTGCCGTTTTCATCCACGGTCTCTTTTGCAATCGGCAGCGGTCTTAAAGACTTTGTAAGCAAAGTAAGGTTAGTAACGTGAACGGATACTTCACCCGTTTTTGTCCTAAAAGTATAACCTTCCACACCCACAATATCGCCAATGTCCATTAGTTTGAAAGCCGTGTACTGTTCTTTTATATCGTCTTTTCTCAAGTAAATCTGAATGCGTCCGAAAGAATCCTGAATGTGTGCGAAAGAAGCTTTACCCATTTTTCTAAGAGCCATTAGTCTGCCGGCAATTTTCACCTCTTTCTTTTCATCTTCCGTAAATTCATCTTTAATTTTTTTTGAATTTGAGTTTACCTCAAATTCATAAGCAAAAGGTTCAACGCCTCTTGATATTAATTCCGTTAATTCATCTTTACGTCTTTTAATTAGAACATTTAAATCATTTTTACTGTTTTCCACTTATCCTCCGTAAGAAGTATATTTAATTAAAATTTTTAATTACCGATTTAATTTCTTCTTTTGAAATTTCTCTATATTTGCCTACAGGCACATCAGCCGAGAAATTACCGAAATATTTTCTGTTTAGCTCGACAACATAATAGCCTAATTTGCCGAACATATCTTTAACAAAATGGTTTCTGCCTTCTACGGCTGTAATTTCAACAAGTTTCTCTTTTTTGGTATCCGGAAAATTAATATTTATAAATTTTCCCTTTTTTCCGTTTATGTAAACACCTTTCAACAGTTTTTCTTTATCTTCTTTTGATAAAGGTCTGTTCAGCAGCACGGAATATATTTTTTTGACCTTATGCTTGGGGTGAGTAAGCATGTTGGAAAAATCACCGTCGTTAGTAAGTAAAAGAACTCCGGTTGTGTTATAATCAAGTCTGCCCACCGGAAAAATTTTCGCATTGGTTTTTATAAGGTCTACTACTGTCTTTCTGTTTTTCTCGTCCTTTGTTGAAGTGATTACGCCTTTTGGTTTATTAAGCAAATAGTAAACATGCTTTTTGGGTTTTATCTTTTCTCCGTCAACAAAAACTTCGTCACTTTCTTCGTTTATTTTATAGGATAAATCGGTAATTGTTTTTCTATTGATAGTCACTCTTCCTTCGAGTATAAACTTTTCGGCTTTCCTCCTTGAACAAAGTCCGCTTTCGGCTATGTATTTATTCAGCCTGATCATCATCGGTTTTTCCCTTGTTGATTTCATTTTCAACCACTTCTTCAATTTCATTCATCATAATTTTTCTTTTTTGTTCAAGGAAATCCTCGTCCTGCATTATTTCCTCAATTTCGCGGGGCTTCGGTAAATCTTTAAGACTGTTCAACGCAAAATATTTTAAGAATTCGGATGTGGTTTTGTAAAGCAGCGGTCTGCCTACCGAATCTGCGCGTCCGGAGATATTAATTAGTTTTTTCTCGAGCAGCGTGTTCAACATATAATCGCAGTTGACACCTCTAATTGACTCCAGTTCCGGTTTGGTGATAGGCTGCTTGTATGCAATAATTGACAGCGTTTCAAGTGCGGCAGGACTTAATCTTCTTTTGCTCTTTTCGGAGGTAAAATAGCCAATATAACTTGCGTATTCTTCATTGGTTGCAAAAATATATCCTTCGGCAATTTTTTTAATTGAAAATGCGTGGTTTTCCGCTTCGTAGTTTGCGTTAAGACCTTCAACACTTTTTTCGATATCTTCCTCTGTAATTTGAATATCTTCGCCGTCAATTCCCTTTATCGTTTTTATTAATTCTTTTGAAGGGACTACATCGTCAGAAGAAAAAATCAAAGCCTCAATTATTGATTTGTATATTTTGTCCATTTGCTGTCTTATAAATTATGAAATCATTATAATTATTTGATGCTCTCAGTCCTATTTCGCCCGCTTTTGTTAATTCCAACAAAGCAATAAAAGTGATAACTATTCTTATTTTTTCGTGCATATCGGCAACCAATCTTAAAAAATTTACTTCGGCATCTTTTAATAAATTATCCAATATAAACCTAATTTGTTCGTCAATAGTAATGTTTATCTTTTTGACTTCGTGAACAAACTCAGGCTGAATATTTTCAATCGCAGCTCTGAATACTTTTGCCAAATCGAAGACCGTGATATTTTTCAGCAATGTTTCATATTCGGGCGGAGTTTCTTTAATATCCTCTTTGAAATTGCCTCTGAAATTAAGTTTCCTTTGTCTCGATTCCATATACGAAAGTTCTTCCGAAACTTCCTTATATCTTTTGTATTCCAATAAAGCCTGAACAAGGTCGCTTCTCGGATCAATTTCTTCCCCCTTCTCGTCAATCTCTCTCGGCAGAAGCATCTTTACTTTAATTCGCATCAGTGTTGATGCCATAAGAATAAAATCACCGGCAGTTTCAAGGTCAAGCATTTTTATTAGATTTACATATTCCAAAAATTCCTTTGTAATTTTAGAAATCGGGATGTCGTAAATATCAAGTTCATCTCTTTTAATGAAAAAAAGCAGCAGGTCTAAAGGTCCTTCAAATTGATCTAATTTTATTTTATAGATGCTCATCCCAATTTCATTTTATTTCTTACTTCATTCATCGTAGCTTCAGCCGTCAGTTTACCGCGTTTTTCTCCGTCAGATAAAATATCTTTTACTTCGTCAATATTATTTTCGTAAAAATTTCTTTTTTCAATTACAGGTTCCAAAAATTTTGATATCTTTTCGGAGCATTTCATTTTACAATCGAAGCATCCCAACTCTCCGCTTCTGCATCCGGAAGCTATTTCCTCTGTATCACCGGTGTTAAACTTTGTGTGATAAGAATAAACCAGACAAATTTCCGGTCTGCCCGGGTCGCCTTTTCTTATTTTCTGTGGATCGGTTACCGCTTTTTTTAATTTTCTCTTTACCGTTTCGGGGTTATCGGAAAGCAGGATAGAGTTATTTAATGATTTACTCATCTTTGCAACTCCGTCCAACCCGGGAAGTCTCGCAAACTTTGTAAGTAAAGGCTTCGGTTCGGGAAAAACATTTCCGTATTGATTGTTAAATCTTCTTGCAATCTCTCGGGATATTTCAACGTTAGATACCTGATCTTCGCCAACAGGTACAAATGCACCTTTATACAAAAGTATATCCGCAGTTTGCAGAACCGGGTAGCCCAAATGACCGTATATTACTTTGTCGATATGAAGGTCTCTTACCTGGTCTTTCAATGTAGGATTTCTCTCCAACCTGTTAACGGATATAAGCATGCTAAAGATTAAATGTAACTCGGTATGTTCTTTTATCTGCGACTGTCTGAACATCGGACTTTTTACAGGGTCAAGTCCGACGGCAAGCCAGTCAATAATCATATCTATCGAGTCGTCATAGATGGAATCGGTATTTAAATTTGTGGTAAGAGCGTGGTAGTCGGCAATAAGATGAAAACTTTCGTATTCGTCCTGAAGTTTAACCCAATTTTCCAAAGCTCCTACGTAGTGACCCAAATGAAGTTTACCTGTGGGTCGCATTCCGCTAAGTATTCTTTTTTTCTGCATTTAATAATCGATTTTAATTTAAATTCTAAAATAATTATTAAATGGATAATATGCTTCATTTTATTTTGCCTC
>CAZAOG010000111.1:0-9176 GCA_964486645.1 uncultured Ignavibacteriaceae bacterium
TATCAAAATTATATTGCTATTAATATATAAAGTTATAATATTCAACTTTTAATTTTAATTGAAGCTCACAATAATCTAATATCGGAGTAATAATAATGCATGTTAATACTGAAAGAGAACAATGGGGAAGCAAAATCGGTCTTATACTTGCCGTTGCCGGTAATGCCGTCGGATTAGGAAACTTTCTCAGATTTCCCGTTCAAGCCGCACAAAACGGAGGCGGCGCTTTTATGATACCTTACTTTATTTTCTTTTTAATTCTCGGTATTCCGCTTATGTGGATTGAATGGGGCATAGGAAGACACGGAGGCAAATTCGGTCACGGAAGCGCACCCGGAATGTTTGATGTTCTTTGGAAAAATAAACTTGCAAAATATTTTGGTACACTCGGTCTCTTTATGTCAATGATTATTCTTATCTATTACACATATATAGAATCGTGGACATTGGGATACAGCATCTTTTCCGTAACCGGTCTTTATTTTGATCAGACTACCGCCGACACGATGAGAAATTTTCTTTACAGTTATCAAGGTAGAGAAGTCGGACAACATTTTAGCAGTGTTTTACCTGCTTATGCGCTTATGTTAGTAACTTTCGGTTTGAACTTTTGGGTTTTATACAAAGGTATTTCAAAAGGAATTGAAAAACTCGCTAAAATTGCTTTGCCTTTGCTTATGATTTTTGCCGCTATTTTAGCTGTAAGAATAATGTTCTTGGGTACACCCGACCCTTCCATTCCTGAAAATTCGGTTTGGAACGGTTTCGGTTTTATTTGGAACCCCAATATTACTCTTCTTTCGGATCCCAGTATTTGGTTGGCGGCGGCGGGGCAAATTTTCTTCACGCTCTCCGTAGGTATGGGTACAATACATGCCTATGCCAGTTACCTAAAACCAAAAGATGATATTGCTCTTTCGGGTTTAACAACCGCAGCCACAAACGGTTTTGCAGAGGTTGTTTTAGGCGCCGCAATAGCAATACCTGTAGCAGTCGCCTTCTTCGGTTTGAGCGCCACTCAAGAATTTGCAAAAGGAGGAGCATTTGATTTGGGCTTCGTTTCGATGCCGCTTATTTTTCAACGTATTCCCTTAGGTGAAATATTCGGATTTTTATGGTTCTTGCTTCTGTTCTTTGCAGGCATTACTTCTTCGGTAGCAATGGGACAGCCCGTTATTGCATTCATGGAAGACGAATTCGGTTTCAGCAGAAAAAAAGCAGTAGCCGTGGTTGCAATTATCGTATTAATTGCCGTTCAGTTTGTTGTCTTCTATCAAAAGTACGGATTTTTAAATGAAATGGATTATTGGGCAGGTACTTTCGGACTTGTAGTTTTTGCTCTTATTGAAACTGTTTTGTTTATGTGGATATTCGGCGCCGACAAGGCTTGGAGAGAAATGAACGAAGGCGGCGACTTTCAAATACCGAAAGTTTTTTATTACTTAATGAAATTTGTTACACCGATAGTTTTATTTGTATTAATGGTTTGGTGGTTCGTTGAAAGTGCCATACCCAAATTATTGCTTGAAGGAGTCTCCGATGTTAACAAACCATATTATTGGGGCTCAAGAACGTTGATGCTTGTAATATTTATAGGGCTTATTTTGTTGGTTAAAAAAGCTTGGAATGGTAGAATGAAAGAAAATAATATAGTTTAAATTTTTTAAAAATGTAAAAGGAAATTTTTATGGGACTTACAACCGGAGGAATAATATTTTTATCTTTAGCCTGGGGAGGAATAACCTTGCTTACAATTTATTGTTTCGTAAAGGTAATAAAGTCGGAAAGGGAAGAAGCTAAAAACAAACAGTGAATTCGTTCTAAAAATATATTAAAAAACGTGTTTGTTTTTCTAAACTTACTTGTTAACCAAGCTGGTTTGTTTCAGAATAAATAAGATTTGTTAAAGTCGGAGAAACCGAAATAATCAGGCGGTTGCCCGGCGGAACAACTCAATTTTTTATTCCTTTGTAAAGACAAAAAAAATAATTTAAAAATAAAAATGCCGTCTTTTTTACATTAAAAAGACGGCATTTTTTTGTACTTCAATTTTACAATACTTTTAATTTTGCAAATTTGAGCATCAATTGTTTCACGTTATTTCCTTCAAATTGAACGGTAGCTTTTTGCATATCGCCTGCACCGACTACATCGGTAACTTTACCTAAACCAAATTTTTCGTGCATAACCCTGCTGCCCGGTACTAAATTTATGTTTTCCTGATTAAAATCTTGGAAGTCCATTTTCTCAAAATATTCATAATAAACTTGTTTCTTCGTCTTTCTTGCCGATTTCCTTCCGATTCCGCCGTTAACTTCATTCAGCATATCTTTGTCAATCTCTTCGATGAATCTGGACCTGCTCTGATACGCAACTTCACCGAACCTATAGCGAGAGCGTGCGTGGGATATAAATACTTTTAACTGTGCCCTTGTAATCGCTACATAAAATAATCTTCTTTCCTCTTCAACCGTTGCATCCGAATTAAAACGGTTTGCAAGCGGAAAAATATCTTCTTCGCAGCCGGTAATAAATACAATTGGAAATTCCAAACCTTTTGCGCTGTGAATAGTCATTAAGGTCACCGAATTTTTTTCGTTTTCGTAAGTATCAATACCCGAAATAAGAGAAACTTCTTCCAAGAAGTCTTCCAGGGTAGCTTTTTTATTGTTCTCCGAAAACTCGCTTAAAGCGGAAAGTAATTCATTTATGTTTTCCCAACGCGTTAACGAATCCGAAGTGTTTTGCGATTTTAATACACGTAAAACTCCGAGCTCATCAACCAAAGCCCTTGAAAGTTCGCCGATTGAAAGTTTATCCTTCAATCCGATGTACTTATCCAAAAGAAGTCTGAAACCTTTTACGTTTTTCTGAATTCTTTCTTTAATATCGATTACTTCAAAAATTCTTGCCATTGTTCTGAACAAAGTAAGATCGTGTTTACGTGCAAAAGCAATCATTCTTTTAATTGTTGTTGAACCTATGCCGCGCTGCGGGTAGTTCATAATACGCAGTAAACTTTCTTCATCGTTCTGGTTGGACAAAACCCTTAAGTATGCAATTAAATCTTTTATTTCTTTTCTTTTATAAAATTCAATTCCGCCGACTATTTTATAAGGTATTTTTTCTCTTCTAAAAATATCTTCCAAAGCACGCGATTGGGCATTGGTTCTGTAAAGAATAGCAAAATCTTTATGCGAAAGTTTTTTTGTTGAAATTTCTTTTTGTATATATTTTGCAATCTGATAAGCTTCGTCCTTTTCATCGGAGCATTTGAGCAATGTACACTGCTCGCCGTCGTTGTTTTCCGTCCAGAGTGTTTTCAGTATTTGATTTTTGTTGTTTTTAATCACGGAATCCGCAGCCATTAAAATGCTTTTTGTCGATCTGTAATTTTGTTCAAGTTTGAATACTTTACATTTAGCAAAGTGTTTTTCAAAGTCCAGCATATTTTCTATGGTAGCTCCTCTCCAGCTGTAAATGCTTTGAGCATCGTCACCGACCACACAAATATTTCCCGTTTTATTTACAAGCATTTTTATTAAAGTATATTGGGCAATATTTGTATCCTGAAATTCATCCACTAAAACATATTTAAACTGCTTTTTATATTTTTGAAGAATTCTATTGTTTCTTTTAAATAATTCTATCGGTTTTAAAAGCAGATCCTCAAAATCCATTGAGTTGTTCAATACAAGTCTTTTTTGATATTCATCAAATATATCGGCTATCTTTTTATCGGCTGTGGATTTTGCGTGTTTTTCCCTGTATTCTTCCGGCATAATCATATGGTTTTTCATTACGCTGATTTTATGCTTTATTGATTTTGCCGTTTCGTTATTGATATCAATATTTAAATTCGTAAGAATGTTCTGCACTAATGAGATTGAATCTTCCGCATCATAAATAGAAAAGTTCTTTTTATAATTTAAATGATTCGCTTCATTGCGGAGAATTCTTGCAAAAATAGAATGAAATGTTCCCATCCAGAGAGAATTAGCCTTTGCGCCTATTAATTCTCTGATCCGGTTCTTCATTTCATTTGCAGCTTTGTTTGTAAAGGTTAAGGCTAAAATAGAATCGGGTTTTGCGCCTTTACTTATTTGATATGCAATTTTATACGTTAAAACTCTTGTTTTACCGGAACCGGCTCCGGCAACAATCATAGATGGACCGTTAATGTACTCAACGGCTTCTTTTTGGACTTCATTTAGGGATTTTAGGTTCATTTTCAACACTTTTATTTTTTGAAAGTGCAAATATAACAAATTAAGAAATGAATAAAAAGTTAAGAAATAAGTATATATTACGAATTTTCAATAACTTTGCCCGAATTTCGGCTCACTGGAAAAAACGATAGCAAAAGTTGATTAAGCTAAGTATTGAATAATTCTATTTATATGAATCCATAATTTCTTTTGTTGTTATTCATTTTTAAAAAAAATACGATTCAAAGGCAGGTTAACAGCAGAGAACTCTGAAGGGTGCGGTGTAAAAGAGGATTTTATTTGATTTATTTTCTCTCCGTGTTCTCTGTTCTCTCCGTGATTAAATAATGTTTATTTAATGTAAAAAGACATTTACATTGCTTTCTTTTGTTTTGCGGATTTTCTTAATCTTTAATATCCGCAAGCGGGTAGGCGGTATCGCGCATAGAGTGAACTTTATTCTTAATGGGAAGCATCACTTCTTTTTGCACTCTTTTTTCAAAGTAATCCCTGAAACGTGTAATCATAAACCTTACGGGCCAGGCAGCCGCTTCGCCAAGTGCACAGATTGTATTTCCCTCGATGTTGCTTGCAATACTTATAAGCATATCCAAATCGTGCGAAGAGCCGAAACCTTTATCTATTCTGTCCAAAATCCTTACGAGCCAGCTTGTACCTTCTCGACAAGGGGTGCACTGTCCGCAGCTTTCGTGGTAATAAAATTTAGAAATACGGGCTAAAACTTTCACAAGATCGGTATCTTCGTCCATTACAATAACTCCGCCCGTACCTATAGAGGAACCAGCAGCTTTAAGAGATTCGGCGTCCATTTTAACGCCTTCAATATTCTCACCGCGTAACGGAGGCATGGAAGAACCGCCGGGAATAACGCACAATATATTTTTGTTCCCCGGAACTCCGCCCGCATATTTGTAAATAATATCGGTAAGCAAGGTACCGCTGGGCAGTTCGTAAACGCCCGGTTTATTTACGTGCCCGCTTACACCGAATAATATTGTTCCGGGATGTTTCGGTTCACCTATTTGAGAGAACCATTCCCAGCCTTTATCAATAATTTTGGGTACGTTTGTAATGGTTTCCACATTGTTAATGGTAGTAGGACATCCCCATAAACCGTTTTGCGCAGGGAACGGAGGTTTTACTCTCGGATAGCCCCTTTTCCCTTCAATCGAATTCATTAAGGATGATTCTTCGCCGCAGATATAAGCCCCGGCACCTTTGTGTACAAAAATTTCACACTCAAAATCCGTATTGAAAACTTCTTTCATTTTTTCGCCGACGAAGCCTGCTTCGTAGGCATCATCAAGGGCTTTTTGAAAGAGTTTTATCCATTTATGATATTCTCCCCTTATGTAAACGTACGCGGTTTTTGCACCGATTGCATAACAGGTAATTAAAATGCCTTCGATTAATTGATGAGGATTAAATTCAAAAATTTGTCTGTCTTTAAAAGAACCGGGTTCGCTCTCGTCTCCGTTAACGCAGAGATATTTGGGCTTGTCGGTTGTTTTGGGCATAAAGCTCCATTTAAGTCCGGTTAAAAATGCAGCACCGCCTCTTCCTCTCAATCCCGATTTTTTTACTTGATCTATAATATCGTCGGATGTTTGCCCGAAAGCCTTTTTAACGGCGGAATAACCTCCGTTTTCTTTATAAACGTCTATTTTGTGCAGATCTTTTATGTCGGGTAAAACAATTTTTTCCATTAATTTTCAGATTTTAAAGATTCAATAATTTCGTTAACTTTTTCGGGTGTTAAGTTTTCATAATACTGTTCGTTGACAGCCATCATCGGCGCGGTTCCGCAAGAGCCCATACATTCAACTTCTTCCAAAGAGAATTTTTTGTCTTCGGTTACGCCCCAATTTTCAAGTCCAAGTTTATTTTTTACCTGGTTATAAATTTCGTATCCGCCTCTAAGCATACAAGAAACATTAGTACACACTTGCAGGTGATTTCGTCCGACGGGCTTTTCGTAAAACATAGTGTAGAAAGTAACAACGCCCAAAACTTCTTCTTCGGTAATCTCAAGTACAGATGCTACTTCCGACATCACTTCTTTTGATATCCAGCCGTTTTGATCCTGTCCAAGATAAAGCACCGGCATTATGGCTGCTTTTTTTGTAGGATATTTTTTTAAGATATCGTTTATCTTATCTAAATTTTCCTGTGTAAATTTGAATTCCATTTATCTAATATCTTTTTAATTTTTACTTTATACTTTATATTTCTACTTGTAATTACTTATCCGCTTCACCCATAATCGAGTCGAGACTGCCGATAATTGCAACAACATCCGAAATCATGTGCCCCTTTACCAAATGGGGCAGCGACTGTAAATTAACAAACGAGGGTGACCTTATTTTACACCTCCACGGATGTCCTTCCCCTTCGCTTACAAGGTAAAAGCCAAGTTCACCTTTCGGATTTTCTATTGCAGAATAAATATCGCCCTTGGGCGGATTTATTCCGAAGTTTACGATCATAAAATCGTGAATAAGTTCTTCCATCTTTGAATAGACTTCTGTTTTTTTAGGAAGTACTTTTTTGGGTTGATTCAAAAGAGTTTCGCCCTGCGGCATTTTATCCAAGACTTGTTTTATAATTTTTGCACTTTCCCTTATTTCATCGGCTCTTACAAAATATCTTGCAAGTGAATCACCTTCCGAATAAACAGGAATATTGAAATCCATTTCGTTGTAAAACAAGTACGGGGTGGCTCTTCTTAAATCAAACTCAACGCCGGATGCTCTTAAATTGGGACCCGTAAAACCGTAATCAACAGCCTGTTCTTTTGTTGCAACACCAATTCCGTCAAGTCGTTCTACAAATATTTTGTTTGAATTTATCAGTCTCTCGCATTCGTCAATACTTCCCTCAAGCTGACCTATAAAATCTTTAACCATAGCCAAGGCTTCGGGTTGTGCATCGTTTGCAACGCCGCCTATTCTCGTGTAGCTGTTAGTAAACCTTGCGCCGCATAGAATATCCCATATATCGAGGATTTTTTCCCTTTCTCTCAATGTCCAAAGGAAAACCGTAAGTGCACCCACATCCATTGAAAGAGAACCTATTGCAACCAGGTGAGAAGCAATTCTTGCCAATTCCGCTACCATCATTCTAATGTACTGCGCTCTCGGAGGGGCTTCAATTCCGGTAAGTTTTTCTACGGCCAAAACCCACGCAACATTGTTCGACATCGGGGCAATATAATCCAGCCTGTCGGTATGAGGAATGAATTCATAGTAGCTCATATTTTCGGCAAGTTTTTCGTATCCTCTGTGCAGATAACCCAAATCGGGAACGCAGGCTACAATTGTTTCACCGTCCAATCTGAGCAGCAATCTCAGTACGCCGTGTGTAGCCGGGTGCTGAGGACCCATATTCAGGATCATTTCGTTTTCAAGAGCTTCGTCAACGGTTATATCCGAATCAGCTCCCATAAGAGCTTGCAGTATTTTAGGATTTATTTCTTTTTCTGTTAATTTTTCCATATAAAGTTACTTTTTGGGAAGAGACAGTGAACCGGGAATTCCCATAAGCGGAAAATCCTTCCTCAAAGGATAATGTTCAAATTCTTCCGGCATATACATTCTTCTTAAGTCAGGGTGATTGTTAAAATTTATACCGAACATATCGTAAACTTCTCTTTCTTCCCAGTCTGCTGTTTTCCAAACCGATGTTACGGAATCTATTGCACAATCCTTTTCGTCCACGTCCGCTTTAATGCGAAGTCTGAAATTGTGTTTGAATGAAAAGATATGATAAACCACGGTGAACCTGTCTTTTCTTTTTGACCAGTCGACTGCGGTAATGTCTTCGCACAAAATAAATTCCAATTCCGAATCTTCTTTTAACAATTTGCAGATTTTTACAATATCTTTTTTATCAACTTTTACCGTAAAATCACCCATATGAACATTTGAACTAATGAATGAATCGGGAAAGTTTTTTTGAAGTTTTTGAATGATCAGTTCTTGCAATTCCATAGGCTTAATTATTTTGGATTACGGGTAATTCAGGCAACGGTTTATTCTGAAAATCACTTGCCTTTGTTTTACCTATTTTCTTTTGGATTTGTATTAAAGCATGAAGAAGGTTATCGGGTCTCGGCGGACATCCGGCAAGGTAAATATCTACGGGAAGAAACTGGTCTATTCCCTGAACCACGGAATACGTTCTGTAAATACCTCCGGTTGAAGTACAAGCGCCCATGGCAATCACCCATTTGGGGTCGGGCATTTGGTCGTAAATTTTTCTAACAACGTGAGACATTTTATAAGTAACCGTTCCGGCAACAATCATCAAATCACATTGACGGGGCGTAAAACGCATAACTTCGGAGCCGAAACGTGCGATATCGTATTTAGGATCCGCTGAAGCCATCATTTCAATAGCACAGCAGGAAATACCCATCGGCATCGGCCAAACAGAATTTTGCCTGGACCATGCAATAACCGCATCAATAGTTGTAGTAATAAATCCGTTTGATTTTAAGTGAGCTTCTAATCCCATTTAAATCCGCCTTTTTTATAAACATATAAATAACCTAACTCCAGCACTATAAGAAAAACAAGCATGGAAAGAAAGACAGAAATTCCTTCCTCTGCATACATACTTTTAAATTTTACCGCCCAGGGATAAACAAAAATAACCTCGAGATCAAAAATTATGAACAGCATTGCAACAAGGTAATATTTTACGGACATCCTTTCTCTTGTTGTACCGATGGGTTTCATTCCGCTTTCGTAAGTAGAAAGTTTAACCTTGTTCGGTCTTTGCGGTCCGAAAATTTTAGATGCTGAAACGGTCATAACCGCAAAAATAGCGGCTATTGTGAGGACTATAAAAATCGGTATATATTCTGTAATCATACGTTAAAATTATCAATTTTTGCTCATCAAACTTATCCATATTTTGTTTTATTGTCAATTTAAAGAAGAACAG
>CAZAOG010000112.1:0-9135 GCA_964486645.1 uncultured Ignavibacteriaceae bacterium
TTATGGGAATTGCAATAAGAGAAAGTATTAAAAGCAGTATTGCTTCCTATCTTGGAGTGTTAATAGGAAGCATTAATGTTGTATTGCTTTATACAAGATTTTTATCTCCGGAGCAGTTGGGCTTAACCAGAGTTTTACAGGATACGACTCTTTTATTTGTTTCTCTTGCTCAATTAGGTTCGCCTTTTTTAATTATTAAATTCTTTCCGCACTTTCAAAACAAAGAAAACAATAATAACGGATTTTTGTTCTTTTCAATCTTTTATTCAATAATAGGTTTCTTAATTTTTACTATTGTTTTTCTGTTATTACATGAAACCTTAGCCGGTATATATCTTTCGAAGTCACCTTTAATTGTAGATTACCTTTATTATATAATTCCCTATGTGCTGGGATTTATTTTACTTAATATTTTTGAATCATACATAATAGTTCATTCAAAAGTGTTTTACCCTTCTTTTATTCGAGAAGTATTTATAAAACTAAGCAATACATTATTAATTATTCTTTTAGGATTTTATATAATAAACTTTTCCCAATTTATTTCTCTTTTAATTTTCGCATACTTTGCAGCTGCTTTCCTATTATTAATTTATACAAAAAGATTGGGCGGTTTTTCTCTTCGTCCCGACTTTTCAATTTTTAAGTCCGATAAAATTAAGAGTATTCTTAATTACGGTTTTTACACAATACTTGGAGGTATAGGTTACATTCTTGCCACAAAGATTGATATCATTATGCTGCCTGCATACAAGGGGCTGAAACAAACGGCTATTTACACTATAGCAATTTTCATTGCCACCCTTATCGAAATACCCAAAAAGAGTTTAAATCAATCGGTTACTTCGGCACTAAGTTTTGCGATTAAAAACGACGATAAAGATATCATCGAAGACCTATACAAAAAGACATCGTTAAACCTTTTTATTTTCGGCTCTATTTTGTTCATTGTTCTTTGGATAAATATTAACGACTTATTCTTAATTATACCCAAAGGCGAAATATATCAAGCGGGAGAAATTGTTTTATTTATTATTTTAATCGGAAGATTAGTAGACCTGTTATCCGGTATAAATTCCGAAATTATTCTTTATTCAAAATACTACAGATACACAATATTATTTACGCTCTTACTGGGGCTATTAACAGTAATTACTAATATTATTTTTATTCCGATTTATGGGATACTTGGCGCCGCAATAGCTACGCTATTGTCTCTAATAGTTTTTATAATAGCTAAAATTATTTTTGTATGGATAAAGTTTAAGATACACCCCTTCAGTAAAAATACTTTGAAAATTATTCTCATTTTTTTGGTGTTCTTATTTATTTCGTTACAACTAAACAGTCCTTTTTCGGATTTTGTTTATAACTATTTATCCGGATTAAATTACATTATTGCATCTATAATTTTAATAAGCATTAAATCCCTTCTTTTGATTTCTTTTTTCGTACCGATTGTAATGAAATTCAATATTTCAAAAGATTTCAGTAATTTAGTTTCAGTATCTATACTGAAAATTAAAAATGTATTTAGATCAAATTAAAAATGAAACTTTCGCCCATTTGTTTGTTTGTTTACAAAAGACCTGATTTAACAATTAAAACCGTTACATCGCTTAAAGAAAATTTATTCGCAGCAGAAAGTGATTTGTTTATTTTCTCCGATGCACACAAAAACGAAAAGGATAGATATTTGGTTTCGGAGGTTAGGAAGTATATAAAATCTATTGACGGTTTTAAATCGGTTAAAATTATTGAAAGAGAAAATAATTTAGGCTTGGCAGAATCAATTATTTCCGGAGTAACGGAAATTATTGATCAATATGACAAAGTAATTGTGTTAGAGGATGATTTATTGACATCAAAATACTTTTTGAAATATATGAACGAAGCTCTTGATAAATATGAAAACGAAGACAATGTAATTAGTGTTCACGGTTATATCTATCCCGTGAACAGCACGCTGCCCGAAACTTTTTTTTTAAAAGGAACCGACTGCTGGGGCTGGGCTACCTGGAAAAGAGCCTGGGACACATTTGAAAAAGACGGAAAAAAATTATTGGATGAAATAATTGAAAAAAAACTTGCTTATGGTTTTGATCACAACGGTACAACAAACAATATAAAGATGTTAAAAAGACAAATTAAAGGTGAAGTCGACTCTTGGGCAATCAGATGGCATGCTTCGGCTTTCCTGCAAAACAAATTGACACTGTACCCGGGTAAATCACTAATTAATAATATAGGAATGGGCGGTGAAAGTACGCATATAAAAAAGACTTCGGTTTATGATTCCGAAATATTTCAAAAACCCATTGAATTAAAAGATATCGCTATTGAAGAAAATATTGATGCAAAAAAAGAAATCGAAAAATTTTTTGTGTCGATTAAACCTAATTTTGTTAAAAGATATTATAAAAAATTTAAATATTCTTTGGGTATGTAATTATGCATAATGTTGACGATCCCGCATTTCAGGATAATCGTAAGTATAATTATAATGATACGGTTAACGTTGAAAGAGAGGAATATAAAATAATTGCTTCGTTAGTTCCTGAAGGAGCTAAAATTATTGACCTTGGCTGCGGTAACGGCAGTTTGATTGAGGTGCTTATTAATAAAAAAAATGTTTCTGCAGTTGGAGTTGATATTTCCGACAGCGGTATTTCCGAATGTAAGCAGAAAGGTCTTAACGCAGTGCAGGGAGAAATTGATAAAAAACTTGATTTTAAAGATGATGAATTTGATTACGCAATTTGCAATGTAACTATTCAAATGGTTAACTATCCGGAAATTCTTTTGAGTGAAATGAAAAGAATAGCGAAGCATCAAATCATTTCATTTCCTAATTTTGCTTTTTACAAAAACAGGTTGGAGCTTCTGTTCAAAGGAAAGATGCCCGGTACAATGTTGTTTGGATATAAGTGGTTTAATTCGGGGCATCTTCATCAATTGTCAATTAAAGATTTTAAAGAACTTTTATGTCAAACGGGAAATATGAAAATCATCAAACACGAATTTGTTCCACCCAAATATCTTATTCAAAAAATATTGATGAGAATCTTTCCGAATTTATTTCAGTACATCCCTATCTTTGTTATTCAAAAGATTAAAGATTAAAATGATAAAAGAGATAATTATAAAGAAACAATTCGAACCGGGATTTTTAGGCATTTTTGTAAATCCTTTTTACCTAACCAGAAAATCCCTGTTAAAAAATATTAAATTACTTGGTAGTGAAATCACAGGTAAAACACTTGACGTAGGCTGCGGAACAAAACCCTACGAAAAATATTTTAATTCCGCGGAATACATCGGACTTGAAGTTGAGAACACAATAAATAAAGAAGAAAAAAAAGTTGATGTTTTTTATAAAGGCGATAGAATACCTTTTGCAGACAAAGAGTTCGATTCGGTTATTTCGAGCCAGGTTTTGGAGCACGTTTTTAATCCCCGGCAATTCTTATCCGAAATCAACCGGGTTATGAAGCCCAAAGCCAAACTATTACTTACCGTGCCGTTTATTTGGGATGAACACGAACAACCCTATGATTACGGTAGATATTCTTCTTTCGGATTAAACGATTTGTTGGAAAAAAGCGGTTTTAAAGTTATTAAACATTTAAAATCACTGAATAATATATCCGCCGTGTTTCAGTTATTTAATGCTTATATGTACAAAATTTCCGTTAGTAAAAAAATTATCAGACAAATTTTAACTCTGTTTGTAATGGCTCCCGCAAACATAATTGCAATCATTCTTTCAAAAATACTACCTGTAAATAATGACTTGTTTTTAGATAACGTTGTATTAGCTGAAAAGGTATGTGATGTATAATTTCTGTACGTTATTCGATACTAATTACTTGAGTCGGGGAATTGCTCTTTACCGTTCTTTGGAAAACACTTGTAAAGATTTTCATCTTTACATTTTTGCATTTGACAAATCAAGTTATGAAATACTAAATAAATTGAACTTTGAAAAAGCAACAATTATCGGCTTAAATGAATTTGAAGACGACAAACTACTTGAAGTTAAACCAACCCGGACTAAAGCGGAATACTGCTGGACTTCAACATCGTCAACAATTTTATATGTGCTTGAAAAATATAAAGTTGAAAGTTGCACATACCTTGACGCAGATATTTTCTTCTATGCCTCACCCAAACCTATTTTTGATGAACTCGGTAATGATTCTATTTTAATAACGGAACACAGATACACTCCACAATACGATAAATCAAAAAAGAGCGGAAAATACTGTGTGCAGTTTATAACTTTTAAAAATGACAAAAGAGGAATTAAGGCATTAAAATGGTGGAGAGACAGATGCCTTGAGTGGTGTTATAATAGGTACGAAGACGGAAAATTCGGCGACCAGTTATACCTTGACGATTGGACAACGCGTTTTGAAGGTGTTCACGTTATGCAAAATCAAGGCGGCGGACTTGCTGCCTGGAATGTTCAACAGTATGATTTCTATACAATAGATGATTTGCTTTTCTGTAAAGAAAAAAAATTCGGAAAAGAATTTGAAGTGATTTTTTATCATTTCCATTATTTGAGATTTTACAAAAACAACATAATTGAACTCGGCAGAAGATATTTAAACGAAGAAGTAAAAGATTATTTTTATAAACCTTATATTATGGTATTAGATAAAATTAAAGATGAAATTACTAAAATTGACGAAAATGTATGCCCGTTTGAAAACTTGAACTTCCCTAAAAATTGGAAGACACCTTTAATTTCATTTTGGAGAGAATTAAGAGGGACATACAATATTTTTAACAAACAAGATTTTATAGAAGATTAAATGGCTAAATTAATAAATTTGGAAACCCATTCCGATGAAAGAGGCAATTTGACTGTAATTGAAAACCAGATACCCTTTCCCATTAAAAGAATTTTTTACATCTACGGAGTTGACGATTCTGCACGAGGGGGACACAGGCACAAAACTACGCGGCAGGCGGCAATCTGTCTTCACGGAAGCTGTATAGTTACAAATAACGACGGAACTAAAGAAGAAGATTTTCTTTTAGATCATCCGAAAAAATGTTTGATACTCGAGCCGGAAGATTGGCACGTTATGCACCATTTTACAAAAGATGCCGTATTTATTGTTTTCGCATCTACCGAGTTTGACCCTGACGATTATATTTTTGAGGAATATAAATGATTGAATATGAAAATCTTGCAAAAGTAAATCAAAAATTCCGCGATGAATTATTGGAAACTTTTAAAACGGTTTTAGACAGCGGCTGGTTTATACTGGGAAAAAATGTAACAGAATTTGAAAATAATTTTGCAGAATACATCGGTACCAAAAGCTGTGTCGGTGTCGGCTCGGGATTGGATGCATTAACCCTTTCGGTTAAGTCCTTGAACCTTGAAAAAGGCAGCGAGATATTAGTCCCTTCGAACACATACATAGCAACCATCCTTGCTATTATTCATTGTAATTTAAAACCGGTATTGGTAGAACCGGACATAAATACATATAACATAGACCCGGATAAAATCGAAGAGAAAATAAATCCGAACACAAAAGCAATTTTGGTGGTTCATCTTTACGGTAAGTCGTGTGATATGGACCCAATAATAAATATTGCAGCTAAAAATAATTTAAAGATAATCGAAGACTGCGCACAATCCCACGGAGCAAAATATAAAAATAAAGTTACCGGTTCGTTCGGAGATATGGCGGCATTCAGTTTTTACCCGACAAAAAATCTCGGAGCGTTCGGAGATGCAGGCTGTGTTACAACAAATAATGAAAGTTATACCCGGATTTTAAAACAACTGCGCAACTACGGTTCAAATATAAAATATCAAAATGAACTCGCAGGTTTTAATTCAAGAATGGACGAAGTACAGGCTGCGCTGCTAAAAGTTAAACTAAAGCATTTGGATGACATAAATTCTCATAAAAGGAATCTATCCAAGATTTATTTCGAAAATTTGAAAGATGATTTTATTAAACCGGTTATTGATAAAAATTATTATGACATTTATCACATTTTTTGTATAAGACATCCAAAGAGAGATGAATTAAGAGATTATCTTCTAAAGAATGAAATTAAAACAGAGATTCATTACCCGATTCCACCGTACAAACAAAATGCTACAAAAGGACTTTGGAACGAAGAAAACTTTCCCGTATCGGATGAAATACATAATACAATACTAAGTCTTCCTTGTTCCTACGGAAATACCGAAGATGAGATTTATAAAGTTATAGGAGTGATGAATAAATTTTAATTAAAAAATAGTTCTGTTTTCGGCAAAAGAGGATAAAGCCGCACTTAGAATATCCATATTTACAGCGTATTTTTTATGACTCGATTTTACAAACACGATAACGGTTTCAAAAGTTGATTTTAGGGACTCATAATTATATATTTGATTCGCTTTTTTGAAAAAATGATGCAGCAAACGGGGTCGTAGTTCAGCTTGGTTAGAACGCCTGCCTGTCACGCAGGAGGTCGCGAGTTCGAGTCTCGTCGGCCCCGCTTTCGTTCCTAAAGGAACTTCAGCGGGCAAGCCCGCAAAATAGAAAAGGGAAACCATTTTTGGTTTCCCTTTTTTGTTTTTCAGACCTTAACGACAAACATTAACTATAACACTTTTCTTGTAGATAAAAGTTAAAAACCAAGTCGGACAGATTAAAAGAAATTGAATTTCTTTAAAAAAAAGATAATTTTTTGCTTTCAACTTCGTAACCGTAAATTTATTCAATTAGATTTACTTAAAAAATTAAAAAAAAACTGATAGTGCGGATTAAAGTGATTTTGTATCCGCGTCAATCGCCAAAATCCGCGGAATCCGTGTGCCATAATAACTTTTTTTACAGTTTACAATCATCAATAATTACCTCCTAAAACATTTATTTCAACTTGTATTAATACTTTTTTCCGAAGAAAAGGGCATTCAGGTGCTACGAATTTACTTTGATTTTATTCCAACGTTACGGGCAAATGTAAGCTTTATTAAATTTTAATCAATTTAATTAAAATATTAACTTTTTTTTCCGATAATAAATATGGAGCAATTATACTCAATTTTTATATACGATTTATAAGTCTGCTCTAAAAAGGTATGTTGGACAAAATTATATTTTGTTTTTGTTCAAAAAATTGTCACGGTTTTCTTATAATTAACCTTTTTAGATTCGACTCATTTATTAAAAAGCAAAATCTTGTAAAGAGATTAAGAACTATACACTTATGGATTTAAAAGAAATTGCAATAGAAAAAAATGAAACTGATCTGGAATTATCTGACTTGGCGGTACCCAAATTTAGAGTATTGGCTAAAGAATATTTTCAAATAGATGTTTTGGAAAAGCCGGATTATTCCAAATTATTGGCTGCAAGCAGAACGTTCTACAGCTTCTCTTTACCGTCAGAGCTAAGTGAAGAATTTATAGTATATGAATATGCTCCGTTATTCTGGTCGTTTGATTCACCCTTTATTTTGTACATTGAAAATTACCTTAAAAAAACTCTTTCTCAAATCGGAGGGCAGAGTTTCTATAAAAAAGTTAAAGACTTTTATCTTAAATGGTTAACAATAAAATCGGAGGAAGAAAAAAAATACTTTGCAACGTCAACAATAAATTTTATTGAGCATAAATCAAATAAAAAGAATTTCTTACATCTTATTTATTACTCGATGGTTTTGGCTTATGATGCTTCTCTGTTTAATCCCGAAAAATCCATAGTATTGCTCGATGAATCGTTAGAAATTGTCAATAATAACAGTCTCAACAATGACGTAAAAGAAGAATTAAAATATTTAATCAATCTTTATAAAGGGTTTGTATATCTCAAGCAGGATAATTTAGAAAATGCTTTTAATAGTTTTTCAGATTCTTTAGCAATTAAGCCCAATGGAATAAATGTTAAATTTTTTAAATTATACAGTGCTTTTTTATTGAAAAAAGAGTCATTTCCTATAGAAGTATTAACGGATATTACCAATTATGATATAATGAGAATTGAGTTTGCAATTGAAAATAACGATATGGAAATGTTGGATTATTTTATCAACTATGCCACGATTACAAATATATTTTATTATTCTGAAATATTTCAATCCCACCAGTCTTTTTCGGATTTTCTTTTTGATCTGAAAGGCTCAACAGAGTTCGAAATTAGTACAATTAAAAAAAATATAAATAATTTTAATAATCTGAATATAACGGATTATTATGATGATAATATTAAAAATAATATTGCATTTATTGAAAATTTCCTTAAAAAATATTCTAATAACAAAAATATTTTAATTATAGGAGCATTGAATAAACTTCATCAAAAATTTGTCGACACAATGGAACTAATAATTAAAGCCATTAAAGACAAATATGAGTTCGAAATAAGATCAAAACTAAACCATTATGATAAGCAGATTCAAAATAAACAGGACGAGTTGAAGCAAATGGAACGTAATCATGAAGAGTACAAAGTAAGAATGAAAAAGAAATTTCAAGATAAGATTATTGATATTGAAAACAATGCAAAGATTAATATTGCCGCCGTTGAACAAAAAATAGAAAATATTCATTTAATTAAAAAGTTTAATCCGAATTATTCGTTCAAAAATGCAATGACGTACAATATTATTCTTTCTTCCACTATTTCACTTATGGGCGGGTGTGCAGGTTATTCAAATAACTTTATGGTTGATTACAATAAGTTCAGTGATTTTATTTTTATAGTTTTAGTATCCGGTTTAAAATGGGGAATTATGGCTTTTTCAATAGGACTAATATTTGCAACCATCTATGCCGGAATAACCCTATTAGAAGGAGCAAACCAAAAGCAAAAATTATTGCAATTAATAAATAAAATAAAAGCGGAAAAAGAAAGTTATATCAATTATTGTAGAAAAGAGGAAAAAGAAAACGAAGAGTTAAGCGAGGAAAGATTTAAGAAGAATAGTGAAAGTATTAAAAAGTACATCGAATCCTTGGCTGCCGAAAAAGAGTCACAGGAAAAAAAATATAGAAAACAAATAGACCAGCAGCTGAAAAATGAAGCACAAGTAATTTTGGAATTAATCTAAATGATAACTTGGCTTTATGGCTAATTTTAGCCACACTCACAATTTTAACCCCTTCTTAAT
>CAZAOG010000113.1:0-8998 GCA_964486645.1 uncultured Ignavibacteriaceae bacterium
TTTTATTCGTAACGTGTTGTTTTTGGGTAATTTTAATTTTGGCTCTGAATTGCTGTTTAATCTTTTGTAAATATTATTTTTGGCATTTTTATAGCATTTTTCCGTTTTTTCATAATCTTTTAATTCGTTATATCTTATTAAATCTTTAATAACATTGTGACACTTTGAATATTTTTTACTGGTTTCTCTGAAATGTAACAAAAACCAAAACTCTAGACAGGGGTTATTAACCAAAATTGTTGCTCTGCTATTCTCCTTTAATTGTTTTGCATATTTCTTTAATTCATCAACTTGTTTATATCTTAAAATCACATCCGGGTCTAATAACCAAATGACACTATCATATATTTGAGTATTATTTTTTACCAATTCAAATAATTCTTTTAGCTTCTTATTTTTCGGTAGCTCCGGTTTTATATCAATTCTTGGAAGTTTTTCATATTCTTTCATTAATTGCAAATACCAAACTTCGGTCTTTCCATCTACTATTATGGATTAAGATTTTTTACTTTTCTCTCCTCTTTTCCTTTTTTTTGGTTAAGCCATTTATAATCTGTTGAAAAGAGTTTTCGCAATGGTTTAAATTCTTCATCTTGTTTTATCTTAGTTTCGAAAATTCTGAGTAGAAGCAATTCAATAATATATTCTACTCTTTGTACAGGGGTTCCCGCAGGCCTTAATTTGTTATGAAGCCTTTTTAGAGCATTGTTTGTTTTTTTATCAGCGTAATATACGGTTGAACGTCCCATTAATTTTCCTGAGTTGTAAGTTCATAAGTTTTATACCAATAAAAAAAACCGCTTTTATCGGGGAGTTTCTTTAGCTTATTTAAATAGTTCCAGTTAGTATCGGTTATATTCAATTCGGAAATGTTTTGTTTGTTAAATTTTTCAATAGAAGATAAGTCTTTTTGTTTTAGTTTCATCACAAGATAAGCAACCTTTGCAGAAGCTGTAACTGCATCGTCAATTCTAAAATTTCCGCCTATTAAAAAATTAGTAAAACTTCTGATTCCCGTTTGGATTTCTTTGAATTGACTTTTTCTCGGTTCTGTTTTATTTTTATCTCTCAGTAAGATAAGCCAGGCGGTTTTAAAAATATCATCAAGAACATCATTTGGCGTTATATCTAATTTTCTGTATTCAATTTCTTGTTTCGCAAAAACTTGAAAACTATCATAAACAATTTTAGTATCTTCAATTTTATCAAATAGTTTTACAAGATCAAAAAGTTGTTTAATAATTTCTAATTCTTTTCCGCTGCCATAAAGTATTCCGGTTGTGTTAGGTGCAAATGCTGTAAGCTTATCACCAACAATCGATTCTACTGTTGGAACAGAAACAAATATTTCTTTTTCATTTTCAATCCAAGTTGCTTTAATTGGCAAGGATTGAACTTCAGGATAGTTTGATTTCTCAAACAAAATATCTAATAAAACATTATTTGTTTGTTCACTGAATACTGAATTAAATTCGAATTCGTAATGAGCTTTTGGAATACCCGGTTTATAACTTCTTCGTTCATCAAGAGTCCAATTAACAAATCGGGAGTTTTCTACAACATTATCAAAGACGGTTTCAATTTCTGCTTGATTTTGTTCCGTTAAAATATCAATATCTACTGAAAATCTTTTGGCATCGTCTAACAAAAGGATTAAGCTTGTTCCACCTTTAAATACAAACTCCAAATTATTTTTTACTAAATTCTGCAGTAACGAAAGTGCATTTATCATTTTTTCTAGAATGGGCGGATTTATTTTTGAATATTTCTTTTCTTCACGAAATCCATTAATCCATTCTTCCGAGAAACAATGCTCTTTAATCATTAATTACCTTGAGCAAATTGTTTTCGTTCAAAAAAATTCGAAGATTTTTCTTTTTCCCTCTCCTTTCGGCATAAGCAAGCAACGTTGTTTGATTTATATTATACTTACGAAGTGCGTTTACTATAATTTTTTTGATTTCAGAAAGAGTTAAAAAATAATATGGTGAATTTTTTGCAAAAATATCTACAAGTAGTTTTTCGAGAGTTGGAATATTATATCTTTTGTTCTCAGATTTCTGAATTGGAGACCTGGTTATAAATGGAAGCAAAATAATTGCATTATTCAAATCAGAAATATATCGGTCAAGTTCTATTTCGTTTGGTTTTAGGAAAATATTTTTTTTAGATTCTTTTAGATTGTAAAAAACCGATTCCAAATAATCTTTTTCTATTTCTACAATAGTAAAATTGTTTGAATATTGATGACTCGTAAATTCGTTTATCCAAGTTGAATTGGAAATACAAAAAGATATTTCAGTAAAAGACTTGAAAATGTTCAGTGCTATTTTTTCAGTCGTTCTGTTGATCTTCAAAGTAAATTTATCTTTGTTGTACAAAGAATAAAGCCCTCGCGCAATCTCTTTAATTATTCCCTTCTTTTTAAGATGATAAATACGCCACGCAAAAGTATTTTTATTGAGCTCGGGTTCGTTTAGTAAGTAGAATTGGAATAATTCATTTCTCGTGAAAACATTATTCTTATTAAAATATTTTTTTAGACTTTTTTCAATCATGAATTTATTTCGTTCAAAAGTTTACCAAAGATAACAAATATTGGAGTAAATTTGCAAGCAAAATAATACCGATATTATGAAATATTGGTAAATATTTGATTAGAGTTTATTTGTTTTTGCTAATCGCCACAATTGCATACGAACATCGTACTAAACGCATTGCGTTATATGTTAATTTCTTGTTTATTTATCGAAAAAATGAATTTATATACAAGGAAAAACAAGGGATGACGAGCAATTTTGATACACAACCAATGTTGAAAGGAAATTCACTAAAAGGCATTATAACAGTTATTACGGGCGTGTTATGAATATACTCACAGATATTTTCGTGACAATTTATAAAAACATTCAACTTGATTTAATATAAAAACTGGAGGCTCAAATATTCAAAACGGCAAATTATCCAAATCAACATTTCCTCCCGAGAGAATAATTCCGACTTTCTGATTTGCAAACTTTTCTTTTTCTCTAATCAAAGCCGCGAAAGGTACGGCTCCGGAAGGCTCTACAATTATCTTCATCCTTTCCCAAATCAATTTCATTGCGGCAGCAATCTCTTTTTCTTCGACTCTTATTATCGAATCTACTTGCTTTTGAATTATCGGGAAAGTTATATCTCCCAATTCAGTTTTTAAACCGTCCGCAATTGTGTTTGTGGTTTCATTGTGTTCTATCTTTCCGCTTTGCAGTGATCTGTATGCATCGTCAACTTCAAACGGTTCGCCGCCTATAGTTTTACAATTATTACCAAAATAATTTGCTGCAAGCGAAGTTCCGGCAATTAGTCCGCCGCCGCCGACCGGCGCAATTACAAAATCTAAATCAGGATGTTCTTCGAGTAATTCCATTGCCGCCGTGCCTTGTCCCAACACCACACTAATATCATTTGATGAATGCACTAAAACAGCACTCTTTTCTTCTTCGATTTTTTTTGCTGTTTCAATTCGACTTTTTAATGTCGGTTCACAAAGTATAATTTCTCCGCCGTAGCTTTTTACGGCTTTCTGCTTTACTTCGGGAGCGGTGGACGGCATTACAATATAAGCTTTTGCGCCCAAGATTTGAGCAGCCAATGACAATGCCTGTGCAAAGTTACCCGAAGAATGTGTAACAACACCTCTTTTTCGTTCTTCACCGGATAGATTCAGCAACGCGTTCAAAGCACCTCTAATTTTAAATGCACCCATTCTCTGAAAATTCTCACACTTAAAGTATAATTCTGTTTCCGCTAATTCATTCAGCAGATGTGAGGTGAGGACAGGGGTTTTGTGAATGTATTTATTTATCCTATTCCGACAATCAATTAATTCTTGTTTCACAATATTATTCTATTTTTTACGTGCTTTGTATTTATCCAAAATTTTCAGAGTTTTATCCACCGGTAATGCCTTTATAACTCTCCCTTTTTGTCCGACCATATCTTCGGCCATAAAAAGGGAATTATAAATTGCTTCTTCCGCGGCTTCAACAACGGCTAAAAACAAAGGCGACATTTCATCATTCCGTAATTGGGGAATTGTTTGTTCTCTTTTTTTAGAGCGATAGGAAATTCGTAACGCAGGATTTGTGCTGAATGCAATAGAATAATCGCCGCTGCCGTTAGACGAAAACGAACCTGCTTTTCCCAAAGCCAAAAAAGATCTCTTTGCCAATCGTTTCAAATTTCTTGCAGAAAGAGGAGCATCCGTTGCTATAATAATCATACAAGAACCGTCAACAACATAGGGAACATCTTTCGCCATATAAAAATTATTCAGCTCTTTGCCTACGGGCGCACCGTTGATTGTAAGTATCCCGCCGAAGTTTGTTTGTACAAGAACACCGACCGTATAACCGCCTTTGTTTTTAGGGAGTACGCGGGAAGATGTACCGATACCTCCCTTGAAACCCAGACTAATGGTTCCTGTTCCTGCTCCTACATTTCCTTCCTCAACCTTTCCGGATTTTGCAGATAATATAGCATCCAGCACATCCTTACCGGTTACGTGTCTTCCACGGATATCATTCAGCCATCCGTCGTTTGTTTCACCTACCACAGGATTAACGGAACGTACATTTTTATTCTCAGGTAATGAAAGTTCGTAGCTTACCAAACTGTTTGCAACTAAAAATGAATTAAGAGTATTTGTTAACGCAATAGGTGTTTCAATATTTCCGAGTTCTTCTATTTGAGTAAATCCGATTGCTTTTCCGAATCCGTTGCCCACAAAAACTGCCGCAGGTACTTTTTGCTGAAATATATTTCCGGGGTGAGGTAAGATTACGGTTACGCCGGTTCTAATTGAATCTCCGACAATAAGAGTTTTTTGACCGACCAAAACTCCCTTTACATCCGTAATAGCGTTCCATTTACCCGGAGTAAGTATCCCCGGTTCAATACCGAGTTCCCGTGCTCTTTGCTGCGCAGCCAATTCAAAAGAAAAAATTAATAAAACGAAAATGAAAATAAATATTCGATTCGGATTATATTTAAGTAATTTCATTTTTATTTGTTTCCTTGGGTAATAGTAATTTTGTTAATTATTATTATTCCGTTTTTAATAACCAAATCGGCATTATTAAAAATTTTATTGAAATCTTTTTCCAGGTCTCCTTTGAATGCAACAATATCAGCGGTTGCGCCTGATTTTATAACTCCAAGCTTGTTTTTGTATCCTAAAAAATCAGCGGCATTGTAAGTAGCGTACTGCAATATTTGTTTTGCCGTTGCACCCGCATCGAGATATGCATTAAAAACATTTTTAGCTGCATCTCCTCTCGGTACCTTAAAGTCAACATATATATCGGCACCAAAGGCTATTTTAACGTTGTTGTTTATTGCAAAGTTAAGTCTGTGATTCAATTTCATTTTTAATTTATTTATTCTCTGTTTTGTCCAGCCGTTCAAAGCGTGATATTTAAATCCTATCGGTGCGACGTGGTAATCCGTCGGAATTAAGTAGGTGCCTTTTTTAGCCATCATTTTTAACAGATCATCCGAGATGCCGTAGCCGTGGTCAATTCCGTCGATACCGGCATTAAGTGCATCGGTGATAGAAAGAGTTTTATTTGCGTGAGCTGAAACTTTTATGTTAAACCTGTGGGCTGTTTCAACAATGGCTTTTATTTCATCGTATGTTAATGCAGTATTATTTGGGGTGTTGTCGGCACAAATTTTAATTACGTCCACGCCGTAGTTGATATGTTCTCTAACTGCAAATCGGGCATCGTCGGGACTTTTAATAATTCTGTATTCGGTTGCGGGAATAAAATCATACTCACTGGAGATACCGGGAAACTGACCGCCGACAGAACTCATAATTGGACCCGCCGCAATAATTCTCGGTCCTTTAATCAATCCGTCATTAACAGCACGCTTTAAAGATACATCCAAAAATTTACCGGAATTACCGACATCTTTAATTGTAGTAAACCCCGAAGTAAGATAGGACTTTAACAAACCGACACTTCGCAAAGCACGATAGGCATCGTCTTTTGTAAAAATGTTTTCTAATGTACCGGCGGTATTATTTTTGTTCATTGCAAATTGTTCAAGAATGTGGGTGTGTGAGTCAATTAGTCCGGGCAATACCGTGTAATCGGATAAATCTATAATTTGTGTTTCCTTATCAACTTTAATATCCGGCGCAATTTTTATAATAAATTTTCCTTGCACAAGTATTTGCCGGTTTTTAACAAACACTCCTTTTTCTGAGTTAAATACTTTACCTGCTTTTATTAAATAAGAATTACTACTTTGAGCAGTGAGCATAAAAGAAAAAAGTATTGATAACAGAATTGATGTTTTTATTTTTTTCATAGTTTATTTCTTTTAATTGTTAATAAAACCTATTATATAACCTGTAAGCTCCTTTGCATAATCGGTTTTAAACAGATGCTGAGCATGTGCATTGCCGTTGAATACTTTTAAAGTCTTGGGTTTTGCCGATTTGTTGAAGATTGTTTTAACTCGATTATACAGTCTCTCTTTCTTTGAAACAATGAAAAGCTTGTGAATTGTTTTGCTGTTTATAGGCGGTCCCCCTGCAGGGGCAAGCAAAACAACTTTTGAAATAAGGGAATCGGATGTTTGTTTTAAAGCCGCCAGTACGGCAGCACCGCCCATGCTTGCGCCAATGATGTCAATTTCTTTTACTCCTTTTTCCTTTAAATACCGAATAGATCCCAAAACATCTAAGTATTTTTTATTTGTATTGGATGCCGTGCTTTTGCCATATCCTCTGAAGTCTATGGAAAGGGATGAGATTCCGATTTTCCGGAATTTTTCAGCTAAAAAGTACCAGCTTTCTTTATTAAAAATAGCACCGTGAGTAAAGATTACAACTTGATCCAAACCTGCATTAAAAAATGCAGCTTCAATTTTACCGCCGTCTTTTGTAGTGAAATTAACGAGGTCAAATTTAGCTTGAGCTAATACACTTGACACCGCGAATGTGAAAAAAAACAAGACAGTAATGAATGTTTTTCGTTTTACTTTATTCATAATAATTTAAGGTTAAAAGGTTTTTAAGAATTAACTTAAAAGTTAAATTAATTAAAATAATCAAATATTGTTTTTAGTATTTGACGATTGATTTCTTTCGGTCATAAGCAGAGACTTTTTATTTAGGTTCCGCAATGCCCCAATAATTAAAACCGGCAGGCTTCCATCCCGGAAGGTACATCGTATTTAATTCGGTTATTTTAAAACCGTTATTTTTTAACAGCAGAGGGATATCTTTATTTAAGTTGCAGCCGCCTCCGAGTTTCTTCCACACCGGATTTATCATATTCTGCCATTTTTGAACCGCTTTGTCAGGTGCCTTACCGTGTTCGCAAAACATTAAATTACCGTCGGGTTTAAGTACTCTTCTAATTTCTTCAAGTGCTTTGTTGGTATCCGAAATTGAGCACAGGGTATATGTTATAACCGCCGTATCAAAACTATTATTATCAGCCGGAATGTTTTCGGCAAAAGCCTTGATATGTTCAAAACCAAATTTAAAATTTTGCGTATTGTTTTTATTCATTTTCCATAAATCTTCGGACGGATCTATTGCAGTTAAATGTTTAACATTGGACTGATTGTAGAAGGGAAGATTTAAACCGGAACCGACGCCTATTTCCAAAACATTTCCTTTTGCTAAAGGAACAACTTTCTGTCTTTGACGAGAAGTTGAGTCTTTTTTGCAGGCGTAATGAATTACTTTCGGAAGAATATATTTATTGTAAAGTCCCATATTTATATGTTTTAATAAATTGTTTTTATATAGTTTTTAACGGCTTTGGGTTATGATTAGTGGCGGGATTTTCTCGCACTTATCTTCATTTTAAAAACCGTTGTTTAATTTACTCATAATCATTCATTTATAGTACTTTGCCTGCCATTGTGTTTATGCAACGTTCTTTGCAGGCTATTTTTTATTCGTCTAATATTTTCAATAATTCTATTGCTTCCATATCAAATTTTGAGAAAGCGAACCATTTCTTTCCCAAATCTTTTAAACTTGCTCCGAAATGATAAATTTCCCTGTTATCAATTATCAAAAATCTATCGTGCGCTTGAACAAATTTCTTTATTTCAATAGGATTGTATTGAGAATTGTATTTTGCTAAATCTAATTTCAGTTGTTTTGTTAAAATTTTTGTGTAAATCTTAACTTTAATCTTTTGATTTTTTCCGAAAAGAGTTAGAACACTATCATCTACATAATTATCAATCAGAATAATGGATTTTTTTGCACCTTTTATCAAATCGGAAACAAACTTATAAGCATCAAAAATATTTCCGTCGAAAAAAATTCCTTGTTTGGGTTGTAAACTTTTATTTTCAAGAGCATTGATGATTTTTTCTACTTTATTATCGGTTTCAAGTTGTTTTAGTTCTATCTTATCAAATCTTTGGAATAAGTTAGCGTTTGCCATTAGAAATTTTCTCATTCCTACAAATGCTCGCATTATGGCAATATTTACTTGTATTGCTGTTTTACTGTTTAATACACTCGACAAGCTTGATATTCCTTGTTCTGTAAATACATTTGGAAGTTTTCTTCGTCCACCCCAACTTGATGTCGCATTTTGCGATTTCAAGATATTCCATTCCTTTTCTGTCAACCTAAACATAAAATCTACCGGAAAACGTTTATAATATTTCTTTTAACTTGTTCATTTAATCTTCCGGTAGTTACTTCGTAAAGCTTCGCCAAGTCACTATCAAGCATTACTTGCTTACCGCGAATTGTGTAGATGACACTCTTTATTTGTTCTTCATTAATTGTTAAATCACTCATATTTAAACAATTTTCTTTTTGATTTTTATTCAAAAAGTTTCTCTAAACAAAGATAAAATTTTAAAATAATGAAATAAAAAAAGATTTTATCTTAATTTAAATATTTTGTTTTACTTTCATAGAACGCTTTGAATATGGTGCGTTTGGCATTTCTACGCTCCAAATTTT
>CAZAOG010000114.1:0-8891 GCA_964486645.1 uncultured Ignavibacteriaceae bacterium
ATATACCAAAAGATTCGTAGTACATAATCATCCTTTTTGATATGAATTTCAACAATTTTTATATTTGAAATTTAAGGGTTATAAATGATACAATTTATGTACTGAAATTGTACATTATTTTTCTTAAAATGTTTCTTGTACTATCATTTAATTACTAACCTTATTAAATTAGGTTTACACATAGTTTAGACTATTAACAAATTTTTTAAAATTTAAAAAACGGGGCTACAAATGGAAGCACTAACCGGACTATCAATTATTTTAATAATTGCAATTATTTTATTTTTATTTGTGTTTTTATACTTCATACCTGTTGGGCTGTTTATTACGGCTTATTTTTCCGGAGTTAAAATAAGAATATTTCAAGATTTAGTGGGAATGCGTTTGCGTAAAGTCCCGCCGGTAATTATTGTAAGAAGCATGATTACGGCATCAAAAGCGGGCATTCCGGTTGACGAAGGTAAACTTGAGGCACATTATCTTGCAGGCGGAGATGTAAATAAGGTTATTAATGCTCTTATTTCCGCTGATAAGGCAAATATTCATCTGCCTTTTGAGCGGGCTACGGCAATAGACCTTGCCGGCAGAGATGTTTTGGAAGCGGTAAAAATGTCCGTAATACCCAAAGTTATAGAAACACCTTTGGTTTCGGCAATAGCAAAAGACGGCATACAATTAAAAGCTATAGCAAGAATTACCGTTCGGGCAAATATTGAAAGATTGGTCGGCGGCGCCGGTGAAGCAACAATTTTAGCAAGAGTCGGTGAAGGAATTGTTTCTACCATCGGTTCAAGTTTGACCCATAAAGAAGTATTGGAAAATCCCGATTTAATTTCCAAAAGCGTTTTGTCTAAAGGATTGGATTCCGGAACCGCTTTTGAAATACTCTCTATCGATATTGCGGATGTTGATATAGGAACAAATATAGGCGCTAAACTTCAGACCGATCAGGCAGAAGCGGATCTGAAAGTTGCACGTGCAAAAGCCGAAGAGAGAAGAGCAGCTGCAGTTGCCCTTGAACAGGAAATGACCGCCGAAGTTGCAAAACAAAGAGCAAGGGTTGTAGAAGCCGAAGCGGAAATACCGAAAGCTATGGCTGACGCATTCAGAAAAGGCAATTTGGGAGTTATGGATTATTACAACCTGATGAATATTCAGTCGGATACGGACATGCGTACTTCAATTGCAAAACCCGAACAAAAGAAAAAAGGTCCTAATGAATAATGGATAATTTCATTGAAATATTAATTTATTTATTCATAATTGTCAGCTTTGTCAATTCTTTTGTAAAAAAGAAGAAGAAAAAAGAAGAGAAAGACAAAGCTGACGCTATGCAAAAGGCTCAAACCGAGACTACGGAGCCGGTATTTGAAGAAAGGCAGCAAGAACCCGCCGGAAAGGATATTTTAGAAGAAATTCAAAATTTATTTAAACCGCCGAACGAAAATACCGGAGAAGAACCTAAATCGGCATTTGAAGATTTATGGAAGACCGAATCTTATGATGAGCACTACGAAGAAGCGGAATACCACAAACCTACTACAACAGAACACGAAGTTACTGTAAGCGAACATATGCCTACTTATAGTGAACATACAATATCACGTGAGAAGCATTCATACGAAAAAGAAGAACTGCCCGAAGAGAGTAAAATGGAAAGTTTGATGGAAGACCACCATCAAATAGCTTGCAATGACGAACAATCAAATTCATATATTCGTATACTTAAAAATGAATTAAAAGAAAGAGACTTATTGAAAAAGTATGTGCTAATTTCCGAAATATTAGGGAAACCCAAAGCTCTGCGTAGATGACTCAAAAGAAATACAAACTAAAAAGAATAAATAAAACGGGCTTGATATATCAAACATTTGATGAAGCCCGTTTTGTTATTAATTATAAAAAAGAATTAAATGAATCGCAGTATGCCGCTGCCGCTGCCGTGGAAGGTGCATATTTAATTATTGCCGGTGCAGGTACCGGTAAAACCAGAACTCTTGTTTACAGAGTAGCAAGACTTGTAGAACTCGGTTACGATCCGAAATCGATCTTGCTTCTAACTTTCACCCGCAAAGCCGCAAACGAAATGATGAACAGGGCTACTGTTTTACTCGATAAAAGATGCTCGAAAATAAGAGGCGGTACATTCCACTCGTTTGCAAATCTAACTTTAAGAAAATATGCAGAAGCGGTAGGATTGACTTCTAACTTTACGATTTTAGATCAGACTGATACCGCCGATGTTATAAATTTAATCCGTACACAGTCGGGCTTGGTTACCGATAAAAAAAGATTCCCTAAAAAAAACACTTTAAATAAAATTTACAGTTTAAGCGTAAATAAAGATAAACCCATCGAAGAAATAGTGGAAGAAGATTATCCGCATTTCAGAAATTTACTGCCGCAGATTTTAGAGATAAACAAAATTTTTGTTTCTTATAAAAGAAAAAACAATCTGCTTGATTACGACGATCTTTTAATATACTTAAATATTTTTCTTCAAAAATTCGGAGCATCGGCAAAAAATTTATTATCCGATATAAAATTTGTAATGGTTGACGAATACCAGGATACGAACAGTCTTCAGGCTGAAATCGTTCAGGGTTTAACCCGGCTTTCAAAAAACATTATGGTTGTGGGTGATGATTCACAATCCATATATTCTTTCAGAGGCGCGGATTTCAAAAACATAATAGACTTCCCTAATTTATATGACGATGTTAAAATTATTAAACTGGAAGAGAACTACCGCAGCATCCAGCCTATTTTAGATTTTGCAAACAGAATTATTGATACTTCCGTACAAAAATATGATAAACATCTTTTCACAAGAAAAACAGGCGGTAATCTGCCTAATATTATTGCCGCTGAAAATGAAAATCTGGAATCACAATTTGTTGTAGAGAAAATATTGGAATTAAGGGAAGAAGGAGTACCGCTAAACGATATTGCAGTATTATTCCGTTCTTCTTTCTTCTCCTTCGATCTGGAAATTGAATTAAATAAAGCTAATATTCCGTATCAAAAATTTGGGGGAATGAAATTTATTGAAACTGCCCACATAAAAGACGTACTGGCATTTTTAAGAATCGCCTCTAACCCTAAAGACATTGTAAGCTGGTACAGAGTTCTGCTTTTGCACGAGGGAGTCGGACCAAAAACCGCTCAATTGGTTTTGGATGAATTATCTTTGGGAAGGTTGACCATTGCAGAACATCCCGATAAACAAAGTTCTTTTAAGAACCAAAGAATAATTGAACTTTTCAAAGTGCTTTACAAATTGCACACCGAGAAGACATCTCCTTCCGAAAAAGCGGAGTTATCTTTAAACTATTACGACAAGCTTTTCACAGCTAAATACGATGACTTCAACAAAAGGAAAAAAGATCTTGAAATTTTTCAGAATATAGTTGAGAATTACAGATCGCTTGATTCGCTGCTGGCAGATATGGCTATCGAACCTATTATAGACAGCGTGGTTGATATTGAAGGCGAAGATAAAGAAGATGAGATATTAACTTTATCAACCATCCATTCGGCAAAGGGTTTAGAGTGGCACTCGGTATTTATAATCCACACGGTGGATGGATACTTCCCTTCTTCAAGGTCGGCGGATAATATTGAAACCCTGGAAGAAGAAAGAAGGCTGATGTACGTAGCTTCAACAAGGGCAAAACAAAACCTGTTTGTTACTTATCCGATGAACATGTACGACAGAGAAAAAGGAATAACACTTTCAAAACCGTCAAGGTTTATCTCGGATATCGATGCAAGTCTTGCAGAGAACTGGCTTTTAGAGGAAGAATTTTAAGTAGTTCAATATCAACATTTCTTACGTAAATCTATGGGGATGATAAATTTTTAAACGTTAAATAAGGTTTGAATTAAATTGCACGCATTGCAATCCCAGCGGCAGAGGCAAATGAATTATATCTTTCGGCAAAAAAAGGACTGTTATAAATCTCAGGTTCAGGTGTCAGTTTTTCAAACGGGTTATACTGTATAAAATCAATTCCGGTTATATCTTTGATTGAATTAATTAAAGCTTGAGGAAGATTTTCACCTGCAATGTAAGCTGTATCGATATGGTCGCGGGTAATTTTTTTATCTCTCATGTTTATTTCATTTAAAATTTTCACCGGAATTTCACTTACATTATTTACTCTTATGCTTTTAATTATCAAAGGTTTTTTTTCGTATGAGAAAATAAGCGAAAGTATATTACACGAATAAAAAGCACTTAGTGTAAAGCCGATTACCTTGGTCGATGTTACCACGTTTAAAGCTCTTTCTGCTGCAAGGGAAAGATGATCCGTATAAACTAATTTTAAATTATTCTGGTAGCAGAAATTTTTAATTATTTTAATATATCTTTTATTAATACCTACAACCAGCGCTGAATTATAATCCAGAAGATGATTTTTTTCAATTTCTATGTATTGAATAAGCAGGTCTTTTGCAGGAGTTTGAGGATACAGTACCGATAGTTCCCATTTAAATTCTTCGTTCAGATCATCGTGGAGGAGAGTATTATCAAACGGAAGTTGAACAGTGCAAAATAATTCTTGGGGAAGAGTAAACGAAACATATTTTGTTTCGAGAGGATTTTTTAATACCAGTTCATCAAAAGCGCCCTGTAAAAGGGCGCCTATTTTTGTTTCTTTTTCGTTTTTAAAATCAATTACTTCACTAAAATATGCCTCATCAACATTCTTTAAAAAGAAGTGATTGTTAGTACAATTTAATTCAACAACCTGCAGTTTGGAATTGGTTATAGAATATCCTGCATGGTTTTTGAAGCCTTCCATCTTTTAAGTTATTACTCCCACGAAGCAGTGTTTTTTAAAGCATCATCAGTTAAACTACCGATAGTTCCGTAACCGTCGGGATCTTTAAGTAAATATCTTTTACCCAAAGTAATGGTTGTATCAATTCTTTTTATTCTGCCGTATCTGTTTGTAACAGTATCAATACTTATTGATGTATCAATTTGTAAAATATAATCCACCCAAGATTTCGGTGTTTTGCGTAAACTGTCGGCTGTAAATTCTCCGTGAGATAACGGAGTAAATGGGTTGGAAGATTTTTGGATTACAGTATCATAACCATTAATGACCTCTTGAACCTTCGGATCATACTTTATAAAATTTATAAGCGTATCTAAATTGTCGGTAAATGATTTATGCTGCTGTTCCCATAAAATTTCCGCCTGCATAATATTTGTCATTCTCAATCGCGATTCATTTTTGAAAAACTTTTCCGATTCAACTATTTCTTTTGGATCAATAATAGCAACTTTTACTAATACTACAACTAAAATTGCAATTATTACATAAAGTGCTGCATGTATATACCAGGGTTCTGGTTTAGAAGTCATTTTTCCTCCGGAGCTTTAAAATTTTAGAATTACTACTCAATATATAAATACTTTTTAATTTTAGTAAACTTTATTTTACCGATACCTTTAATATTTAACAACTCTTTCAAATTTTTGATACCGTTTTTTTTGTTTCGATATTTAACAATATTTTCTGCCGTTATTTCACCGATACCCGGAATAGTCGTCAATTTTTTAACATCTGCAGAATTAATGTTGATTTTTTTTTGCTTTTTAAGTTTTGATTTGCTAAAATCTAAAACTTCCTGCTTATAATCAACACGTTTATAATTATTTATTTTTCCTGATTTTTTCAAGCTGTCTCGTTTTACCGCAGCATAAAACATACTGTCCTGCTTTGAATAATCGAATTCTTTATAAACAGCGCTGTTTTGATCAATAAAAAAGAATTTGTAGCCGAAACCGACAGAAAATATTACAAATAAAAAAATTATTACTTTTATTTCGGTCTCGGTAAAACCTATTTTTCGGGATAATTTTGTTAACCCTTTTTTCACTTGAAAGTTTCTTTTAAATAAAAGTTAAAATTAAATTTTAAAATTTTCAACAGAATGTAATGAACTACGTTTTTTTTTGAATTAACGCTTAAAAAAATTATTACCGTCGGTTCCCGGAATATTTTTAATGTTGGGTAAATTACCCAGTTCGCGAAGCAATTCTTTTTCCCTCGAGTTTAATTTTCTGGGTACTTCAATATTTATCCTGACAAACTGGTCACCGCTGCCCGAGCGATTGAGATGTTTTATTCCTTTACCTCTCATTTTTAGCAGTTTGCCTGCTTTTGTCCCGGGGTCAATTTTAAGTTTGGCTTTTCCGTTTAGAGTAGGGACTTCAACTTCATTACCCAATGCAGCGGTCGGGAAACTGATATATAAATCGTAAATTATATCGTCTTCGTCGCGAATAAAATATTTGTGTTCTTCTTCGTGGAAGACAACAATTATATCGCCTGCTCTTCCGTTTCTTTTTCCTGCGTTGCCTTGACCGCGCAGAGTCATATAACTTCCTTCGTGCACGCCGGAAGGAACATCAATTTTAATTGTAACTTCGTCCTTTACTCTTCCGTCACCTCTGCAATTCCTGCAGGGGTTATCTATTACACTGCCTACACCGCCGCAATTGTTGCAGGTTGTTATGTTCACAAATTGTCCGAATACCGAACGTGAAATTTGTTTTACTTCTCCTGAGCCGTGACAAACCGGGCACGTAGTTTTTGAGCTTCCTCCTTCGGCGCCGTTACCTTTACAAGAGCTGCACGTTACAAGTTTTTTTATTTTTAATTTTTTTGTAACGCCGGCTGCAATTTCTTCAAGAGTTAATTTCAGATTTATTCGTAAATCAGAGCCCGGGCTGCCGGAACCTCTTCTTTGAGAATGTGCTCTTTGTCTGCCGCCGCCGAAGAAATCATCGAAAATAGACGCGCCTCCGAAAATATCGGAAAAGTGAGAGAAGATATCATTAATATCCGTAAAACCTTGATTTCCGAATCCTCCGCGCATGCCCTCGTGACCGAATTGGTCGTAACGTGCTTTTTTATCGTCGTTGCTTAAAACTTCGTAAGCTTCGGCTGCTTCTTTAAATTTTTCTTCGGCTTCTTTATCATCGGGATTTCTGTCCGGATGATATTTCATTGCACGTTGTCTGTATGCTTTTTTTATTTCTTCTTTCGAGGCATTTCTGTCAACACCTAAAATTTCGTAATAATCTCTTTTTGTCATTAATTTTCTTTTTCCTCGTTTGTAGAATTATTTTCTTCGTTTACTGCAGCAGTTTCTTCGGTTAAGTCTTCACTAACTATTACTTTTGAATGCCTGATAACTTTATCTTTATACATATAGCCGGTTTCAATTTCGTCTAAAACCGTGTGGGGCTCAACGCCTTCCTGTTTCCTCTGCATTATTGCTTCGTGAAAGTTCACATCGAAAGGTTTGCCCAAAGCTTCTATTTTTTTAATTCCCTGTTCATTCAAAGTTTTAATCAATTTATCAAATACCAACTTCAAACCGTCTTTAATTGCGTTTATATCCTTAGCATCTTCGATGTGTTTTAAAGATCTTTCAAAATCATCAATCACAGGCAAAAGACTTGTAATAATGTGTTCGCCAGTGTATTTAAGAAGATTTGCCTGTTCGTTTTCGGTTCTTCTTTTGTAGTTTTCAAACTCGGCTGCTTTTCTTAAAAGAGTGTCTTTGAGGTCCGTGTTCTCACTCTTTAGTTTTTCCAATTCCTCGGTTAATTTTTGTTCGGCCTTATGGACTTTTTTTTCTTTTTTAGTTTGCTTGTCTTTCTTTTCTTTATCTTTCAAATTTTTCTCTTCTTTTTTCATTCTGTATTTCTCCTTAATAGGATTTTCTGTTTGTTAATATTTCGCTGAGTATTTTTGACATATAATCCACTATTGCAATTACTTTTGAATATTCCATTCGTTTGGGACCGATTATTCCGAGTGTCCCGGATGTTTCACCGATCTTGTATGTTTTGCTGATAAAACTGTAGTCGGTCAATTTTTTATCCTGATTTTCCGAACCGATTGAAATTTGCACAGATTTATTTTTAGAATCGGTTTTTTTATCAAGAATATGAATAATAATTTCTTCGTCCTCCAAAAGCTCAATCACGCTTTGAAATCTTTCCGGCTTTTCGAACTCAGGTTGTTTGAGCACATTTTTAACACCCGAAATTACAAGTCTGTTTGACGATAATTTATCCGTAAAAATCTTATCGGCAGAATCGATGAATAACCTTACAACCGTTTTATCGTTTCTTGCTATATCTTTAAATCTTTCTTCAAAGGTTTCTCTGATTTCTTTAAATGATAATCCGTGAAGCCTTTCGTTCAGCAATCTTTCAACGGATTCAATTTGTTTTTTCTTAATTCCGGATCGCAATTCCAGTGTGATGGTTTTTATCATTCCGGATTTTATACTGATAACCACCAGAATTCGTTTGGAAGAAATCCAAACTATCTGAAGTTTCTGTAATTTGGCAGTATCGAATTTAGGATAAACGACACAAGCTAATTGCTGTGTGATTTTACTCAGCAGCTTTGACGTAAGTTTCAATAGTTCGTCTGTTTCTTTGGATAGATTTTCGAAGCTGTGATCGATAATTCCTTTTTCCGATTTTCTTAATCCCTTTATGCTGATAAGCGAATCGACATATGTCCTGTAACCTTTGTCGGTTGGTATTCTCCCTGCCGAAGTATGCGGATGATCGATATAACCGAAATCTTCAAGGTCTGCCATAATGTTACGCACGGTTGCCGGTGAAAACCCGATATTATAATGTTTTGTAATATTCCTTGAACCCACAGGCGAAGCCGTAAGCACGAACTGCTGGATTATATACTTGAGAATATTCTTTTCTCTTTCGTTTAATTCTTCGTGTAACATTATTAAATAATTATTGAAACAAAATCCAAATTTTTTAAAACACAAATATACAAAATTTATGAAAATTAAATATGCCGAATAACGCTGTACAGCGATTCGGG